>CALPWM020000203.1 GCA_943327275.2 Chitinophaga pinensis | reverse complement strand
TGACGAACCAGCTGATTTCATCAGCATGCGCTTCAATCACTACCTTGAACTTCTCTGTAGGGTTGATGATGCCTGCAACAGACCCATAGGCATCGGTGAAGATCTCATCCACATGTGGCTTGATGTATTCCATCCAGAGTTTCTGTCCACCAGACTCAAAACCAGTAGGGGATGGGGTGTTGATGTATTTTTTGAGAAATTTGTAGGAATCTTCTGAAAGTATTTTCTTGGATTTTCCTTTGGTTGCTTTTGCCATTATGGATCAATTATTTGTAGTACCGATCATCTGCGCAGGATGATGGACTGTGTTTTTGCGGTATCGCTTCTGTTGCCTTTTTTGTCTTTCATCCAAAAACTGAACGTTGCTGTGTCATTCCTGTTGCACCTGGGCTGTAGCCCGATGGCATAAGTAAATGTTACCAACACCTCACCATCAAAATTTTTCGTTCTGGGTGTCTCGGCCGGTATGCGGTAGAGGAACGAATCAACAAAATTGCTTTGTGCACAACGGGTGGTTGTTTTTCTTACCCAAATGGTATCGACAAAATCTCCTTCTTTATCGGTCAGTCTCATGTTGATCAACAGATCACTACCGGGAGGGATAATCGTGGAGCTGATGCTTTTGATGGTCAATGAAGGCTTGGACTGGAAAGTCTCTTTCCCGCAAGCCACCATAAACAGCACGAATAGTAACGCTATGAACTGTTTTGTCATGTACCTTTGTTGTGGTTCAAAATTAACCGATTCAAGTTGAAAAACCTATTCGGACAGGCCCATTTTACAGAACATTTAACCCTTGGGGTAAACGAGGATTTTTCAGCCCTCGCCATGGCTATTTTCAGGCGTCAAGCCATCCAAAACCCTGTATATGCTGCATATCTCGGCCATTTGAAGGTTGATGATACGAGGGTCAAGTCACTTCGTGAGATACCATTTCTTCCCATTTCATTTTTCAAGTCACATGTATTGAAGTCTGGGGAATTTACGGAAACATTCATTTTTGAGAGCAGTGGCACAACGGGAAGCATCAACAGCAAGCATTATATCAAGGATATTTCAGCCTATTTAACCAACGCTGAAAACAATTTCAGAGAAGTATACGGAGACCCTTCTGCCTATTGTTTTTTAGCCCTGTTGCCTTCTTACCTGGAAAGAGAGAACTCTTCATTGGTAGCCATGGCTGATCATTTTATTAAATTGAGCCAACACCCATTGGGCGGTTTTTTTCTTTATGAAAACGAACAACTTCATTCCGTTTTATCGCAGTTGGAAAGTCGTGGGGAAAATGTTGTGCTGTTGGGTGTAACCTATGCCCTGGTTGATTTTGCAGAAGCATACCCCATGAAACTTCGACATACGATTGTGATGGAAACAGGAGGGATGAAGGGCCGAAAAAAAGAACTCACGAGAGAGGAGTTGCATGCGTTCCTTACATCAAATCTTGGCGTGGAAAGTATCCATGCTGAATATGGAATGACCGAATTGCAATCTCAAGCCTACTCAAAAGGAGAAGGTATTTTCAGGCCTTCCTCAACCATGAAGGTTTTGATGAGGTCTCCCGACGATCCATTCGAGGTTTGGGAATCACATGAAAACCCTGGTAAGACAGGGGCGATCAATGTAGTTGATCTGGCCAATGAAGACAGCATTTCCTTCATTGCAACCGATGACCTGGGTCGTTTTACGGGCGATGGTGGATTTGAGGTTCTTGGGCGGATAGACAATGCAGATATTCGCGGTTGTAGTTTGCTCTCCCTTTAACAAAATCATCAATTGCGTGTTAATCAATTTAGTTTTGAATCAATAACAAACACATGAGCGTACTAAAACAAATTGCCACTTATCTCTATCTCCGGAAAAAGGATCCCAACACTCCCAATTCCCAATGGGTCAAGTACATGCATGGGATCAACAGGATTTCCTTATTGTTATTTGTGTTTGCAATCATTGTCATGATTGTCAAGTTATTCATCAAAAAATAAGTCTTGGATTTTGCTATTTCACCATAGCATGGATGATAGAAGCAGCTTTCTCGGAGGCCTTGCCCCCTGCCTTCAACAGTTGATTGAGTTGAAAGTAATCATCCTTGATTTGTTGTATGGCCTTGGAATCTGAAACTATACGCTCAAGTGCAAAAGCAATATTGTCTGAAGTCAGATCATGTTGGATCAGTTCTGCAACAACCTCTTTGTCCATGATCAGGTTGACCAGTGAGATGTATTTGATTTTGATGATTCTTTTTGCAATCGCATAAGAGATCGGAGAGCCGAGATAGCATACCACCTCTGGCACACAAAATAATGCTGTTTCAAGTGTCGCAGTTCCGGAAGTGACCAATGCTGCATCTGCAATGGATAACAAGCCATAAGTGTCACCCTTCAGCACTTTGATGTTTTCAAATGCATTGGTGAATTGGGAGATCATTTCATCAGAAATACCAGGAGCTTGGCCTACCACAAAAACATGCTTTGGAAACTTTGCTGCAGCTTCCAGCATGATGGGGAGTTTCTTCAGTATCTCTTGTTTTCTGGAGCCTGGAAGCAGGGCAATAATTTTTTTCCCTTCCTCGATGTGCAGGGTCTTCCTGGTAGCATCAGGGTCACTGCTGCTTTTGTAGTACTCAATGATCTCTATCAGTGGATGCCCAACATAATCAACAGGGTAATTCCATCGCTGGTAAAAGTTTTTTTCAAATGGCAGAATGACCATCATCTTGTCTACCACTTTCCTCAATGTCTTCACCCTGTTTTCTTTCCATGCCCATACCTGGGGAGAGATATAATAAGCTGTTTTGAATCCTTTTGCTTTGACAAATTTTGCCATTGGAATATTGAAACCCGGGTAATCAACGAAGATGACAAGATCTGGTTGATATTGCAGGATATCGCTTTTACAAAAACGCATGTTGCCTAAAATGGTAGGCAGGTTGCTGATCACCTCTGCAAAACCCATGAATGCGAGGTCCCGATAATGTTTGACAATGGTTGCACCCTCTTTTTGCATCAGGTCTCCACCCCAGGCGCGAAAATCTGCCTGGCTGTCATTTTGCTTGATGGCCCTGATCAACCTGCTTGCGTGCAAGTCTCCTGAGGCCTCACCCGCTATTATATAATATTTCATGGGGTTGAGGTGTTATGCGATCAGCTGAAAAACTTGAAAAGCAATGCAGATACTGCGTAGATCAAAGTGACGGTAAAAATTCCTTTTGCTGTTTTATCCCTTTGCCCATTGATGTGAAAGGTAAACAGTACAATGTTCAACAGCAGACAGGGAATGGTGAGGGCAGTGACCAATTGTTTGTTGCCTTGCAATGCATGTAGGAAATCACTGAAGCTGTAAAGGCTGAATTTCCAGAGGTAATAACCGTAAAAACTGAATACCGGTACAATCAACCCAAGAAAAACGCCATAAACAAAATTGTCTTTTTTCAGGATTTCCATGTGTAGTCTTTTTCAAGTTTGGTTTTTAGCAAGTGATTGGTCAAATCATATTGAACAGGAACTACGCTCACAAAGTTGTTCTCCAGTGCCCAAACATCTGTATCCTTGCTTTTTTCAAGGTTCTGGAAAATGCCGGTAAGCCAGTAATATTTCTTGCCGGAAGGGTCTTTTCTTTCTTCAAAATCCTCTTCATATTTGGCATAGGCCTGTCTGGATACCTTGACACCCTTGATCAGTTCCACATCACCCTTGGGTATATTAACGTTGAGGCAAAGGTGCTTGTCTGCTTTTTTGGAAAGTACTTGTTCCACAATGAGCCTCGCATATTTTTTGGCGGCTGTAAAATCCGCTTCCAGGCTATAATCCATTAGTGAGAATCCAATGGATGGAATGTTTTCGATCGATGCTTCGATGGCGGCACTCATTGTTCCGGAATAGATCACGTTGATGGAATGGTTTGCGCCATGGTTGATGCCGCTGAGGCAAATGTCTGGTTTCTGGTGAAGGATCTTGTCTACAGCCAGCTTTACACAATCAACGGGTGTCCCACTGCATGACCATGATTCAACGCCATCCATCAAATGAACCTTGTGCAACCTCAGGGGGAAGCCAATGGTGATGGCGTGTCCCATCCCTGATTGTGGTTTGTCTGGTGCCACTACAACAACCCTTCCAAGGTCTTTAACCGCCTCAATCAGGTGCCTGATGCCAGGTGCAGTCAGGCTGTCATCGTTGGTAATCAGGATTACCGGTACTTTTTTTGTCTTTTTTGCGCTGCTTTTCTTTTTCATCCCTTTAATAATGAATAAAATTAGCACTTATTTCAGTTCCTATCCGGATGCTGTGAAATAGATTATGAATAAAAATTTAGTAAAAAATACTTTGAAAACTAAATAATTTAGTATATTGCCCCAAATTAATTAGTATGTCACAGTCGTATGCAGGCCAAAATCTAAAGTATCTGCGCAAGTTGAAGGGGCTGACCCAGGAAGAATTTGCCAACAAGCTTCAAATCAAACGTTCTCTTCTTGGTGCTTATGAAGAAGAAAGGG
>CALPWM020000202.1 GCA_943327275.2 Chitinophaga pinensis | reverse complement strand
ATCTTTTCAACATTATCAACATCATTGTCTCCTCTTGTAGCAGGGCTGGCAGGGGAACTTCCATCTAGTTTCCAAGGGAAGAAAGTTCTGTTTCCTTGTTTAACGCGAAGGTCTAGGTCATTTACCAATTTCTTATCCCTAGAATTGAGTGTTCCATTTGGAGTAATTGAACCGGCTGGGTCAGTCCATACAATTGTTGCACTTAAAGAACCTTTACCCGATGCAACTACATTTACTGTATAAACGGAATCATTTTTCAGGTTTTTTTCTACTACCAAATTGTTTTTTGTGTTATTAAGCACCCCTGCTGCTCTGGCAATATTGGCAAGGCCCCATCCATGTTTATAATCTGGACCCGCAACAGTTGTTGCTTTATCAGTAGTGTGTAAAATCAATCCCTTGATGGTGGAGGACCATGCTGCATTGTTGCTGTTTTTTCTCATAAATAGTTCTTGCAACAAAATAGCGGAACCAGCTACAGTAGGAGAGGACATTGATGTACCAGATAGTGTTGAATAAGTAGAATTACTCCCAGCACCTGAAGAAGTTAGTCCTGAGCCATTTGCTACAACATCTGGTTTTATCCTGCCATCGTCTGTCGGTCCGAAACTGCTACTGCTACTCAGAACTACATCTGAAGCTGAGGTATAGCCACCTGAAATAGGCAAAACATTTCCTACAATCAGCGCATTCTTAGCGTTAGAATAAGTGGGTAATAAATCAAAACCACTTTGATCATAGATGCCTCCAGGCCTTCCGCCTGCATCGAACATGGCATTGGATTCATTAAATCTCCAATAGTTGGCGCCAAGGGCAGGACCGCTTTCGTTTCTGTTGTTGCCTGCTGATTTCACAAGAAGGTAGTTCGGCGATAGGGTTGCTATCGAATCCCACATTTGTGCCTCCGAAGTATAATTGCCAAATTTCCAGTCCTCCGTTGATCCTGGGGCGCCCCAGAATTCCCATCTGTTTTGTGCACTGTTGAATCTCCATCCTGCAATACTACCATAGGAGTGATTAGACACAAGAAGGTTTGAAGCTTCACCGGAGATCTCTGAGATGTGATTATTAAAATCATAAGCAATGATTCCTTTGATGCCATGTGCCATCCCTTTTGCTACACTATTCACTCCTGATGCTACCAGTGTTCCAGTAACGTGCGTTGCGTGATTGTCTTCTGTTGCAGGGTTATCCTTTTGTGTGATTCTACCAATGAGCTCAACGTGTGACTTATTGACCAAACCTCCATCCCACAAAGCGAGCTTGTTGGTAAGTAAATCACTTGATCCATTTAAATTTAATCCGGAGCTTCCTCCAGTCCATAATTTATTTGTACCAATTGTAGATGCAGCGATTACATTACTTTGAGTGCCAACATACATTGGAAAACCCAATTCGTCAACACCAACCAGCTGAGCGATGTTCCCCTTGTCATCTGTAAGGGTAAATCTCCATCCTTTTTTTGCAGCAAGGTTCATTGCTTTTTCGTAGCGCTGTGTTTCGATTATACGTTGATCATTTGAAATTTTTTCAAGGTCACGTACTTGAGGTATGGTTTGCTTTTGTGCATTCAATAATGTGTTACATAGCAATAAAAAAACTGCAACAACAAAAACTTTATTTTTTTGCATTCTCATAACGTTGAAGATAAAAATTATTGGCCTGAAAAAGCTAACTTGTTCAGAATTCGCTGAATTTAAACAATAATTTTAATTGATGTGCCAAATGTGGATTAACGGGAAAACGATGGTATTTATGCTGCTGCTGTTTTCCCTTGTGGGTTGTGGGGGTGCAAAAGTGCAGGTTACAGGTAAGGTGAAGCGAGTAATGGGAAACCAGATGCCTTCGCCTGATGTCCTAAATGAGGAGCCAGCCGGCTTTAGTACTACGGTCTATTTCTTTGCGCCCACACTGATGAACATGGGGATGCCCACCGGAGAACAGGGGGTATTCTTGATGACAGATAAAAAATTGGTTGCCAGATCGTTAGCAGAAAAAGATGGCAGTTTTAAGTTGAAATTAAAGCCAGGAAAGTACTCGGTCCTTTTGGGAAAAGACGGAAAGTTTTATAGCAATATTTCCAGTCTGGATGGACTCATCAATCCCATTGAAATCAATAAAAGCAGCAAAAAGCCTATCGTTTTAAAAGCTGATTGGGGAGCTGTTTATTAGCAGCTGGCGAAAAATCTGTTTCTCCAGTTCTGAACACAGGTTCAATGTAACATCGACCAAGACTATTACCTTTGCGCCATGTATCGCCTTCTCAGAAATTTACTTTTTAATTTGGAAGCCGAGCAGGCGCATTATTTTTCAATGAATCTGCTGAGCACAGCCTGCAGTATCAGGCCGGTCAGAAAAATCATTGGCAATTGTTTTACGCCTGCAGGACCTGGGTTAGCAAGAACAGCATTTGGACTCCATTTTAAAAACCCAGTCGGACTAGGAGCCGGATTTGACAAAAATGCTTGTTACCTGAGAGAACTCGAAACCCTTGGTTTTGGCTTTGTAGAAATAGGAACGGTTACTCCACTTCCCCAGGAAGGTAATGAAAAGCCTCGTCTGTTCAGGCTGCCCGAAGACAAGGCCCTGATCAACAGAATGGGATTCAACAATGACGGGGTGAAGGTGATTAGAAAGCGGTTGGAGGAGTGGAAGACGAATACCACCCCTCACTCGGCCCGCGCTGCGGGCCTCGGAGCCCCTCCTGAATCAGGAGGGGAGTTTGGGAAGCAGGGAGTAATCCGGGGAAAAATGATCATCGGCGGCAACATCGGCAAGAACAAAGTAACACCAAATGAGGATGCCTGGAAGGATTATGAAATCTGTTTCAATGAATTGTTTGATGTGGTGGATTATTTTGTCGTCAATGTAAGTTCACCGAATACACCTGGTCTCAGGGCTTTGCAAGACAAGGACTCCCTGCTCAAGATCCTTGGCAACCTGCAGGAGAACAACAAGAAAAGACCCCATCCCAAACCCATCCTGCTCAAAATTGCACCAGACCTGACCGATGGCCAACTCCAGGACATCGCTGACCTGGCAGCAGAGATTCAATTGGACGGAATTGTTTCCAGCAATACAACCATTTCAAGAGAAAAACTGTCTGAGGCATCCAAGGACCAGTCTGAAGCCATTGGCATGGGAGGCCTGAGTGGCCAACCCTTGAAAACGGCTTCAGATGATATACTTGAAAAAATCTCCAGGCTGACAGCAGGCAAGGTTCCGGTTATCGCCAGCGGAGGAGTTTTCACCGGAAAAGATGCAGCAGACAAATTCAACCGCGGCGCAGTGCTTGTGCAGGTTTGGACAGGTTTCATCTATGAAGGACCGGGCATCGTAAAAAAGATTTGTAAAGAAATAAAAGCATAACATGACCAGTTTATTGACCGTTGATTCGCTGATTAGCCTGATTACACTTTCTCTGCTTGAAATTGTTTTGGGTATTGACAATGTGATCTTTGTTTCCATTTTGATGGGACGCCTGAAAACCGAGCAAAAGCTCGCTGCAAGAAGGTTGTGGATGATATTGGGCATCAGCGTCCGGATCCTGCTGCTACTCGCCTTGGGATGGCTGGTCACCAATGGCAACAAGGAATTGTTTGGATTGACCCTGAGTGGCAAACACTATGGATTCAACCTGAGGAACTTGATTCTGTTTGCCGGTGGACTGTTCCTGCTCTACAAAACGGTTAAAGAGATACACGGAAAGCTCGAAGGAGAACATGAACTCAATGCGGACGGTAAAAAAGCGCAGGCCTCTTTTTTCAGCATCATCTCTCAGATTATCCTGATTGACATGATTTTTTCTTTTGACAGCATCATCACGGCAGTGGGAATGGCAAAGCATGTAGAGATCATGATTGTGGCTGTGGTCATTGCCATGATCATCATGTTCTTCTTTTCTGAGAACATTTCAACCTTCATCCACAAGCATCCTACATTGAAAATGTTGGCACTTGCCTTTTTGCTGATTGTTGGATTCAGCCTTTTCTTTGAAGGATTGCAACCCCTGCACGGAAGCCATATCGAAAAAGGATACATCTACTTTGCAATGGCATTCTCTTTTGGCGTTGAAATGTTGAACATGCGGATGAGGAAAAAGAGCAAACCCGTTGAATTGTACGAGCCAACCATCAAAGCTGAAAAATAATTTATCCCCTCAGCAAGACTGCACCAACGATCCCGGCCGTTTCAGTTCTCAAGCGAGATTCACCCAAACCGACAGGTTCGAAATTGTTTTGTACTGCCAATGCAAGTTCTTCTGCCGTAAAATCTCCTTCAGGTCCAATCAACAAGATACTGTCTGCATTTTGCCCTGTCAACTGAGGCTTCTCTCCTTCCATGCAATGCGCAATGAATTTTTTTGGAGGAAGGTCCATTGAGAGACCAGTTGCCAGCTTGATGGGTTCATGCAAGCCAGGAAAATGAAACTGACCAGACTGTAAGCAAGCGCTGACAAGGATTTGCTGAAAACGCTCCTGCCTGAAATGCTGTCGCTCTGTGCGTTCAGCCAGCAACGGAATGATTTCAGTGAT
>CALPWM020000201.1 GCA_943327275.2 Chitinophaga pinensis | reverse complement strand
CCTGTTGCCGGATGTTCTGGATGATGCCCGGGAGTTTATTGGTGCCAATATGCGGATGGGCGGTGTAGAGGATGGCGGGGTCTGCTCCAAAATGAACAAGCAATTGCAGGACCTTCTCCACATTTCCCCTTTTGGTGCTTCTGGTATAAAGCTTCCCATCACTGTAGGTGCCTGCTCCACCTTCGCCAAAACAATAGTTGCTGTCTTCGTTGAGTATACCTTCTTTGTTGAGGGCAGCAAGGTCACGCCTTCTTTCCCTGACGTCTTTCCCGCGCTCTAGAATGATTGGTTTGATGCCCAGTTGGATCAGTTCAATAGCAGCGAACAAACCGGCAGGGCCTGCTCCAATCACCAATGTTCTTTTGTCTGCCTTGCTGACATTCGGAAATTCAAAAGGCGGGAGGGCTGTGGCATGAAAAGGTTCATCCACAAAAGCTTTTAGCTTGAGGTTGATCAATACATTTCTTTTCCTTGCATCAATTGATTTTTTGATGAAGTGAAACCCCGTAATCCTTTTGGCATCTATGCCCAGTTCATGGGCTATGCTTTCTGAGATGGCAGCAGATTGCGCCGCATCTTTCGGAGAAAGTTGCAAAAGGACCTCATGCTGCATTGTAATGAAATATTAGAATGGCAAGTCGTCTGCTATACCGTGCTGGCTTTCTGGATCAGGAGAGAAGGCAGGAGGGGTTTCGATGGAACCACCTGATCCCATGCTGATTTGCTCAATTCTCCAGGCATCAAGGTTGGTGATATAGTTGACCTGGCCGTTTTTTTCCCAACGGGATCCCTTGATGTTGAAATGTACTTTTACAGTATCTCCTATGTTAAAACGATCAATGATGCTGGTCCTGTCTTGTACGGATTGGAACTTGACAAAATTGGTGATGGTGCGGCCATTGATGTCTTCGTTTGTTTCAACAACAAATTCCCTTGTTTTGAAGGTGGCGCTGCGTTGAATCGTTTCAAATTTGGCCACAAGTTTACCGGTAAGATCGAATCCCATAAAAATAACTGTTTCAGCGAAGTTATCATTTATCTGAATCAGTGAAAAAGATTTGTCCAAAAATCATTACCTTCCGAAACACTCCAATTCTGATGAAGCGTTTTACCCCTTTTTTGTTGCTTTTTGTTTTGCTCTCTGCTTGCCATTCATCCCAGCCCCTGTCGGGCATTGGGTACAAAGGCTATCCAGTGGGGCAGTTGAAGAAGTCAGATAGTTCCTTCCTTAGCATGCTGAGACCATATAAGGACAGCGTAGACAAGACCATGAATGAGGTACTTGCCCAAAATGCTACAGCGCTGTTGAAAGAGATCCCCAACAGTCCACTGGGTAATTTCCTTGCGGATGCCTATCTATGGGCAGCCAGGGAGAAGTTTGACAAGCGGGCAGATGTTGCCTTTATGAACCATGGCGGTGTGCGCATCAACCGTATTCCTGCAGGAAATATTGATAGGAGGGTTATTTACGAGGTGATGCCCTTTGATAATACCCTTGTCATCGTTGAGGTAAAAGGAAGCGTTTTGCAACAATCGCTGGATCGGCTGGCAGAAGATGGTGGGGGCGGAGGTGTGGCTGGCCTGAGCATGCGGATAAAAGACAAGAAGGCCGTGGATGTGATGATTGGAGGAATTCCGTTAGACATGAACCGCATTTATTTTATGGTCAATTCTGATTATGCCGTTGATGGTGGCGGAGGATTCACCCTATTCAAGAAACTGCCCCAGCAACGAACAGGATACTTTCAACGCGATGCCATCATTGAGTATTGCAAGGCCAGTGGAAAAGCTGGAGTTAAAACATTTGGAGAGCCCCAAAACAGGATTATACAATGAACAGGAGAAAATTCATCATCCAGGGTGGAATGACCGCAGGAGCCATGCTCTTCAATGGCCATTCATTTGCATCCGCACCATCAACCAAGCTGACTATCCTGCACACCAATGATGTGCACAGCCGTTTGGATCCTTTCCCAATGGATGGTACCAGAAATGCAGGTATGGGAGGCATTGCAGCAAGGGCAGCCATCATCAGCAAGATCCGGTCCCAGGAAGCCAATGTATTGTTGCTGGATGCCGGTGATATTTTTCAGGGAACGCCCTATTTCAATATCTTCAAAGGAGAGCCGGAAATGAGGGCCATGCAGATGATGGGATATGATGCCGGTGTGATGGGCAACCATGATTTTGATGCGGGCATGGAGAATTTTGTAAAACAACTGGCAGACCACGGAAAATTCCCTATCTTGATGTGCAACTACGGTTTCGGGCAAACGCCAATGGAAAATCATTTTGCACCGTACAAAGTGTTCAAGAAAGGTGATCTGAGAATTGGTGTAACCGGTGTGGGAATTGAGCTTACTGGCCTTGTTCCAGACAGTCTTTATGGCAACACGGTGTATATGGATCCCATCAGCAATGCCAGCCGCACCGCGGCTTTGCTGAAGAAAGAAAAGAAATGTGACTTGGTAATCTGCATTTCACACCTGGGCGACAAGTACAGTGATAACAAGGTCAGTGATGAAGTGTTGGCAAAGGAGTCTGAGCACATAGATTTGATCCTCGGTGGCCATACGCACCGGTTCTTTGAGAAGCCAAGGGAGTATGCCAACAGGGCGGGTAAAAAAGTGCTGGTGAACCAGGTGGGTTGGGGTGGTCTCCAACTGGGCCGTTTGGATTACGATTTTTCAGGTGTAGGGGGGCAAAAATTAGATAAAAATCAAGCGATTTCGGTACTGGAAAATATTGTGGATTAAAAAATTTTTTTATTTAAAAACTGAATCTATATTCGCCGTCCGACTGATTTTTTGAAAAATTGGATATGTGGAGAAGCCCCTTAAAAAACCATCGGATTAAAAGAAAATATCCTAATTAGTCATCGTCATTTTGAAAGCGCTCTGCAGTTTTCAAATTACATTGATTCTTTAGCCTCTTGGATTAACCACCAATTAAACTGCTTACGTACTAATGGAAAAACCGTTCGATAAGATTTGGAGCAATTGTTTAGCAATCATCAAGGATATTGTTGAGTGGCAGCATTTCAAAACATGGTTTGAGCCTATCAAGCCTGTTGCCATCAAAGACAATGTGCTGACGATCCAGGTTCCAAGTCAATTTTTTTACGAATACATCGAAGAGCATTATATCAACCTTCTTGCAAAGACATTGAAGCGTGAATTGGGTAAAGAGGCAAGATTGGAATACAGGATCATGGTTGACAGTGGGAATGGCAAGGCTAAGCCATTGACCATGGATGTAAGCGGTCAATCATTTAAAAGCTATTCAAACAATGAGATGGACTTTCCTTTGGTGATCAACAACCATGTAAGGAATCCATTTGTGATACCAGGTCTGAAGAAAATGCAGATTGACTCACAGCTCAACCCGATTTATACTTTCGATGCGTTTGTGGAAGGCGATTGCAACAGGGTTGCCCGCAGGGCCGGTAAAACGGTTGCTGAAAAGCCTGGTGCAACATCCTTCAATCCTTTGGTCGTTTATGGTGGTGTAGGTCTTGGAAAGACACACCTAACACAGGCCATCGGAAATGAAGTTAAGCGCTTGCATCCCAACAAGGTTGTCTTGTATGTGAGTTCAGAAAAATTCATCAATCAGTTCCAGGACCATAGCAGGAACAATGCCATCAATGATTTCATCCATTTCTACCAGATGGTAGATGTGCTCATCATCGATGATGTGCAGTTCTTCAACCGTGCGGAGAAAACACAAGATGCTTTCTTTGCCATCTTCAATCACCTTCATCAGTCTGGAAAGCAGCTCATCCTGAGCTCTGATAAGCCGCCAAAAGATCTTGAAGGCATGCAGGAAAGGTTGTTGAGCAGGTTCCGTTGGGGATTGAGTGCAGACCTTCAGGTTCCTGATTATGAAACAAGGATAGAAATCCTTGAGAAGAAAATGAAGAACAATGGGCTTGACCTTCCCAAAGATGTTGTCAAGTACATCGCTTATAATATCCAGAACAATGTCAGAGAGCTCGAAGGAGCCCTTATCTCACTCCTGGCGCAGTCTTCCCTCAACAAGCGGGAGATAGACCTTGATCTTGCCAAGAAGGTGCTTCGCAACTTCATCAAGACATCTTCCAAAGAAATCACGATCGATACCATCCAGAAAATGGTATGTGAGTTCTTCGATCTGCCTTATGACAGGTTGTTGCAGAAGACCAGGAAAAGGGAAATCGTTCAGGCCCGCCAAATCACCATGTATCTGGCAAAAATCTTTACCAAAAATTCACTCAAGACCATTGGGGAGCATTTTGGCGGAAGGGATCACACCACTGTGATACATTCCTGCCAGACCGTGAAGGACCTGATGGATACAGACAACATGTTCAGAGAAAGTGTCATGGAACTTCAGCAGAAGGTCCAATTGGCTGCCATGTAATATTTGTTTCAATACAAATGCACAAATCTTTTGGGGTTTGGATAGTCTTTCGTAAATTTGCCCTCCCTGAAACATTTGATTTCGGAAGGTGAGGTGGATGAGTGGCTGAAATCAGTAGTTTGCTAAACTGCCGTACGG
>CALPWM020000200.1 GCA_943327275.2 Chitinophaga pinensis | reverse complement strand
GTGTTTCGATGAAGCCCATCTCATTGATCTTTGCGTGAACACAAAGCGTTGAGATAAGACCAATGTTCGGCCCTTCCGGCGTCTCGATCGTACAAAGACGACCATAGTGAGAATAGTGTACGTCACGGACCTCAAATCCTGCACGCTCCCTGCTCAAACCGCCGGGTCCGAGTGCGGAGATACGACGCTTGTGCGTGATCTCACTCAGCGGGTTGGTCTGATCGAGGAACTGTGAAAGTTGTGATGTACCGAAGAATGAATTGATCACAGAAGAAAGCGTACGGGCATTGATCAAATCCACAGGAGTGAATACCTCATTGTCGCGTACATTCATCCGCTCACGGATGGTTCTTGCCATCCTGGCCAGACCAACACCGAATTGTGCATACAATTGCTCTCCAACTGTACGAACACGCCTGTTGCTCAGGTGATCGATATCGTCAATCTCTGCCTTACCGTTGGTGAGGCGAACGAGGTATTTAACGATTTCAATAATATCTTCCTTCGTAAGGGTTTTTTGACCCAAAGCGTAGTTGAGGTTGAGTTTCTTGTTGATCTTATAACGACCCACTTCTCCGAGATCATAACGCTTGTCACTGAAGAACAATTTGTCAATGATGCCACGGGCAGTTTCGTTGTCTGGCGCATCAGCACCACGCAATTGCTTGTAGATGTGCTGAACCGCTTCAAGCTCTGAATTGGAGGTATCCTTGTTCAGCGTATTGTAGATGATGGCATAATCACCACTCACCTCTTCCTTCTGGATGAACACACTCTTAACACCGGTTTCAATGATGGTTTCAAGATCTTTTTCACTCAATACCTTGTCGCGCTCTAAAACAACTTCATTTCTTTCGAGTGAAACAACTTCACCAGAATCTTCATCAACAAAATCCTCTACCCATGTTTTGAGTACCCTGGCAGCCAAACGCTTTCCAACCTGGCCAGCCAATGATTTTTTGTCAGCCTTGACTTCATCAGCCATGCCGAAAAGCTCAAGGATATCCTTGTCTGTTTCAAAACCGATCGAACGCAAAAGCGTTGTTACGGGGAATTTCTTTTTACGGTCGATGTATGCGTACATAACATTGTTGATGTCAGTAGCAAATTCCATCCATGCACCTTTGAAAGGAATCACACGGGCAGAATAGATCTTGGTTCCGTTAGGGTGAAGGGATTGACCAAAGAATACACCGGGTGAACGGTGAAGCTGAGATACTACTACCCTTTCAGCACCATTGATCACAAAAGTACCACGGGGTGTCATGTATGGAATGTTTCCGAGGAATACATCCTGTACAATTGTCTGGAAGTCAACATGCTCCTCATCGTTACAGCTCAAGCGCAGCTTGGCCTTGAGAGGAACGGCATAGGTCAGACCACGCTCCATACACTCTTCGATGGTGTAGCGGGGTGGGTCAATAAAATAATCAAGGAACTCCAACATGAAGATGTTCCTTGTATCATTGATGGGGAAATTCTCCTTGAAAACCTTGAAAAGACCTTCGTTGTTACGCTTATCAGGCGTGGTCTCAAGCTGAAAATAATCCTTGAATGACTGGATCTGGATCTCTAAGAGGTCGGGCGTTTCCGCCAGGTGCTTTACTTTACCGAAATGCACCCTGTTTGAAGCCACTTTTGCTGAAGACATAGAATGATGTGCTTTTTAAAGTGTTGTATATCATCAAAACAATAAAAATTCCCCTCTGCTACACCTACAATAAGGCACTGACTATCAGTGCTTTACACTTGTAACGGGAATTAAAATTGAATTGCGCCCAATTTAAGGGATTGCGAAGTTAGCATTATTAGCCGAAACGGACAAATTTATTAGGACACCAAAGGATGGTTATTGAACAACAGAGAAGAATGAGTTTCAACTCATTAATGATGGCTTTGGCGGCAATTAGGGCAATAAAAAAGCCGGAACAAGTCCGGCTTTTTCAAACAACTTTGGAAAGACCTTGAGGTCTGACAGTTGATTATTTAACTTCAACTTCGGCACCAGCTTCTTTAAGCTTGGCAACCAAGTCATCAGCTTCAGCTTTGGAGATACCTTCTTTAACAGGCTTAGGTGCACCGTCAACGAGGTCTTTTGCTTCTTTCAAGCCCAATCCTGTCAATTCTTTTACGATTTTAACAACACCAAGCTTGCTTGCACCACCAGATACAAGGATTACATCAAAAGATGTTTTCTCTTCAGCAGCAGCTGCGCCACCACCGTCACCTGCTGATACAACTACTGCCGCAGCAGCTGGTTCGATACCGTAATCAGCTTTCAATACGTCAGCCAATTCTTGAACTTCTTTTACTGTCAGGCCAACCAGCTGTTCGGCCAATGCTTTAACGTCTGCCATTTTTTTAGTTTTTAAACCGCTTTCAAAGCTTTCGCTCCAGCGGATGGTTATGAATATGCCACATTTTGACCTCAGTGGCGTTGGGTTTTACGCGAATTGATTACTCAGCAGTGGCTGCTTCAGCCTGCTTCTCGTGGTGCTGCAACAAACCTGCAAGAACACGCTTGGCAGGAGATTGAAGCAATCCAATAACTTCACCGATAAGCTCATTCTTGGTCTTGATCTGGGTGAGTGATTTGAGTGTGCTATCACCAGAGTAAATGTCTCCGTTGATGAAAGCCGCTTTCAAAACAGGCTTGTCAGTATTTCCTTCCTTGCGGAAAGAGCTGAGGATCAAGGCTGGCTCTTTAGGGTTTTCAGAGAACATCAGGGCAGTTACATTGTTCAATGCATCAAAAACACCTGCATACTTCTCTGAATCCAAGGATTCCAAAGCCTTGCGGATCAGTGTATTCTTGGCAACCTTCATTTCAACATTCTTGCTGAAACAAATGCTTCTGAGCTTGGTTACCTGCGCAACACTGAGTGATTCAGTGTTGGTAATATAGAAATTGTTGTACTGACTGAATTTACCCTTCAGTACATCAATTACTTCGTTTTTTTCTTGCTTATTCATGATTAAGCTTTTTTTAATTTAAAATGTGTTCAGCAATTAGTGAATAATTGCTTTAGTGTCAACGGCAATGGCAGGGCTCATAGAGCTTGCCATGAATACACTCTTCATGTAGGTTCCCTTTGCAGTAGAAGGCTTGGCCTTCATGATGGCATTGAGGAACTCCAAGCTGTTGTCAGCCAGTTTCTCAGGAGAGAAGCTGATGCGACCAATAGAAGCGTGTACAATACCAGCCTTGTCAACTTTAAAAGCAACCTTACCCGCTTTTACATCTTTGATTGCAGTCGCAACATCGTTGGTAACGGTACCGGTCTTTGGATTGGGCATGAGGTTACGAGGACCAAGCACCTTTCCGAGCTTACCAATCTTTGGCATTACGGCAGGAGTTGCAATGATCACATCGATATCAGTCCATCCGCTTTCAATCTTTTGGATAAACTCATCCAATCCTACATGGTCTGCACCAGCAGCATTGGCTTCGGCTTCCTTATCAGGAGTACAAAGTACAAGAACCTTCTTGGTTTTACCTGTTCCATGAGGAAGGGTAACAGTTCCACGAACAGCCTGATCGGCCTTCTTTGGATCAACACCCAACCTTACGTGAAGGTCTACGGAACTATCAAATTTTGTGCAATTGATTTCTTTAACGAGTCCTGTGGCTTCAGCAAGTGAATAAATCTTCTTATCATCCACTTTGCCTGCAACAGCTTTTCTTTTTTTTGTGATTCCCATCTTAATTAAGATTTAAGGTGTGAACAATTAATTTTCCCATGGGGCTTGGCCATCAACAGTGATACCCATGCTGCGTGCAGTACCGGCAACCATTTTCATGGCGCTGTCCAAAGTATTGCAGTTCAGATCAGGCATCTTGTCTTTTGCAATGGCTTCTACCTGAGCCCATGTCACCTTACCCACCTTTTGGCGGTTAGGTTCTTTGGAACCACTTTGAAGCTTGCACGCCTCAAGCAACTGTACAGGAGCTGGAGGAGTTTTGATAACAAAGTCGAATGATTTGTCTGTGTAAACAGTGATCAAAGCCGGCAATACTTTACCGATTTTGTCTTGGGTCCTGGCATTGAATTGCTTACAGAACTCCATGATGTTGACACCTTTGGAACCGAGTGCGGGACCAACAGGAGGTGCAGGATTGGCCTGTCCGCCTTTAACCTGCAACTTTACATAGCCAGAAATTTCTTTAGCCATATTAAATTGTTTTTTGGTGATAGCGTCCCGGCATTTTACCGGAACTCCCAAAGCCTTTCAAAAAAAGAACTTTCGATTGGGGTTGCAAAAGTAATGCAGTTTAGGGAATATCAAAGCTTTTGTCTCAAAAATTGGTTAAAAAATTTAAAGCGTCATAATGTTTATTAATGAAAATTATTTACTAATTTTCGTACAATCATTTCAAACTCATTATTCTTCTAAAAACGTCACACCATGGCATCTTCTAAAAAACCCGCAAAAAAGGCAGCAAAAAAAGCGGTAAAAAAGGCTGCGCCCAAGAAAGCAGTAAAAAAAGCAGTCTCTAAACCTGCTAAAAAAGCAGCAAAGAAAGTTGTTAAAAAGGCTGCCCCTAAGAAAGTTGCT
>CALPWM020000199.1 GCA_943327275.2 Chitinophaga pinensis | reverse complement strand
GTAATTCTTTGTTCTGTATTGCCGGCATCTGACTTCAAATGGCGGCCAGGGCTTGCTCCAGGCGATAAAGTCATTGCCCTCAATGAGGCCATCAAGAAGTTTGCCACTGAAAACAAGTTCTATTATTTAGATCTCTACAGTGCAGTAGTAGATGACAACAAAGGCATGAAAAAAGAATATGCCAGTGACGGGGTTCACCCAACAGTTGAAGGGTATAAGGTGATGGAGCCACTGCTGGAGGATGCCATCAAAAAAGTGAGAAAATAATCAACGCCTTCTGCCGGTTCTGTTGATGAGCTTAGGAATGATGGTATCAAACCTTGCCTGTTGTGCCGGCGTACAGAACTTCCGCAATTTTGTGAAGTGGAGGTAAGTCCTCGAATCAACCTCAAGGTTTTTTTGGCTGATCATCATTAGGATATGTTGAGCAGCGCTGTCTTCCACACCTTTGTCCAACTGTTGGTAAAGGCTGTCTTTGAGTTGACGGATATCACCCCACAAGGGCTTCATGTCTTTAAAATATTCTTCCTTAAGTATCTTGAACGTATCAATTTGTGCCTGTTCGAGACCAACCTCGGTATACCAGGCCGAAACATCATTGCCTTTTCTTTTCTTTTCAACGGCATGATTGCCAGACCGGATAAGCAGGTATCCCAGCAAAATATTGGAGGCAACCAAAATGATCACCAAAAAAAGCATCCACCTGTATCTTGTCTGGCTCATTATGGTAGTTCGTTTGTTTCGTAAGGATTGAGGTCATGTTGCATATATTCAGCGGCAAGGGGCTGCCCTAAATCATCCATTGCATTGTTCTTATTCACGCTGTTTGTTACCAGATAACCATTGATGGCGATGAAAAACAGGGCGATGGCCAGTGCAAATGCAGGACGGGTGATGAAACGGAAAAATACCATCTCGGGACGATTTTCTTCTTTTTTCATCCGGGCCTGTATCCTGGTGAAAAGAAAAGGAGATCCCTCTGCCCTTTGGATTCCCTCCAGGCTGTTGATGACTTCTTCCGATGTAAATTTCATTTTCATGTGTTAACCTCCTTATAGTAGATGCCTTTTTAGCCAGGACATTGCGGTCCTAGTCCAAGTTATAAAAGTTTTTTAATATTTCCTTTAGGTTTGTCTTTGCCCTGTGCAGCAATGACTCAATGGCGGATAGACTGGTTTTCATGATTTCGGCAACCTCCTGATAACTTAACCCTTCCACCTTGTTGAGCACAAATGCAATCTGTTGGTTTTCAGGTAATTCCTTGATTGCCTTGAAAAGAATGGTGGATTTCTCTCTGTTGTCCAACGTCACGCCAGGATGATGAAAATCAGCCAACTCGATGGTCGGTTCATTGTTTTCGCCTAAAATCGGGCTTAAAAAGCCAAATCTTTTTTTCCTTTTTTTCCGCCGGATAAACTCCAGAGCCGTAGTTACCGCTACCCGGTATACCCAGGTGGAAAGGGCAGATTCACCCTTGAATTGGTGGATTGACTCAAAAACCTTGATGAAAACATCCTGCGTCACATCTTCAGTGTCTTCATGGTTTTGCAGAAAACCAAGGATGGTGTTGAAAACAAGCGATTGCCTGGTTTCCACCAATTCCTTGAAGGCAAGGCCATCGCCCGCTTTTAGCCGCAATATCAGTTCCTGCTCAACCAAAACCATTATTTATTTGTACCGGTCTAAAGGTAATCAGAATTGATGCTGTTTTTCACCTTTGACCCAATAATTCCATGATCGGCAAAACGCTTATTCTCTGGTTCCATTTCCTAACTCCAAATTTTTGTTTAAGTTTGAAAAAAACTATACAATATGGCTTCATTTCAATGGAAAGGTGTTTTCCCCGCCCTGCTTACTCCTTTTGATGCCAATGATCAGGTAGACCTTGCTATGTATGATAAAAATCTTGATGCCCAAGTGGCCGCAGGAATTCATGGTATCATTATAGGTGGGTCACTGGGAGAGGCCAGTACACTCAGCCTGGAAGAAAAAGAGTTGTTGGTAAGGTTTTCTGTCAAAAAACTTGGGGGCAAGCTACCTGTGATCATGAACATTGCGGAAGGCTCTACCAAAGAAGCCATTCAGCAGGCAATCCTTGCCAAGGAATGGGGTGCCGATGGCATCATGCTGCTACCGCCCATGCGCTATAAAGCAGACGACAGAGAGGTAGTGGAATTTTTCAAAGCGGTAGCCGCCAATACTGATCTGCCCATCATGATATACAACAATCCAGTGGATTACAAGATTGATGTAACCCTTGACATGTTTCAAGAATTATCATCTATTCCCCATATCAATGCCATCAAGGAATCTACCCGCGATGTCACCAATATTACACGACTGAAGAACAGGTTTGGTGACAGGTTTGCCGTACTCTGTGGCGTGGATCCATTGACTGTGGAGGAACTTGCTTTGGGTGCAGATGGACTGGTGGCTGGCTTGGTTGATGCATTTCCAAGGGAAACCGTTGTCATGTACAACCTTGTTAAAGCAGGAAAAATGGAAGAGGCCATCAAAATATACCGTTGGTTCATGCCCCTGCTTGAGCTGGATATTCATCCCAAACTGGTACAATACATCAAACTTGCTGCTGCCCAAACCGGTATTGGTTCTGAGCATGTGCGTGCACCACGCTTGCCATTGGTCGGTGAGGAGAGGGAAAGAATCCTAAAGGTCATCACTGATGGGATTGCAACCAGGCCTGTTCTGTAACAACAATTCAAGGTATTGCCTTCAAGGGTGACGCCCAGTAAAATTAATTATACCATGTTTTCAGATGCAACCATAGAACAGGTGAATGATGCCATGATCAGATCTGGCATCGCTTTTAAGTCGTACTCCAAATCATCACTGGAACAACGTGCCAGCCTGTTGCGCGCCATCGCCAAGGAAATTGAGGCATTGGGTGATGCGCTCATCGAGGTTACCATGAGAGAAACCAATCTTCCCGAGGCAAGGCTGAAGGGAGAGCGGGGTAGAACCATGTATCAGTTGACCAGCTATGCGGATGCCTGCGAAAAAGGGGATTGGCTTGAAGCAAGAATCTGCACGGCCCTTCCAGACAAAGTACCTTCAAGGCCAGACATCCGAAAGATGTTGGTTCCGCTGGGCCCAGTGGTTGTCTTTGGCTCAAGTAATTTTCCATATGCCTACTCAACCGCAGGTGGAGACACTGCATCCGCACTCGCGGCTGGTTGTACAGTTGTGGTCAAGGCACATCCTGCTCATCCTGAAACATCGGCCATGGTTGCTGGTGCCATCAGTAAAGCCCTCACAAAAATGGAAATGTCGCAAGATATTTTTATTCATCTCAATGGGGCCTCTCATGCGGTTGGAGAAGCCCTCGTGAAAAACGAACACGCAAAGGCTGTTGGGTTTACTGGTTCTTTCACCGGAGGAATGGCATTGTTCAAATGGGCCAACCAAAGGAAAGAACCCATCCCTGTGTTTGCAGAAATGGGCAGTGTTAATCCGGTATTTTTGTTTGAAGAAAAATTGTCTTCAGATCCCGCAGGCATTGCCAAGATGTATGCTGATTCCATCAGCCTGGGCGTAGGGCAGTTCTGTACCAATCCCGGAATCATCATTGGCATTGACTCAGCAGCATTGCAGGCGTTTATTTCCTTTTTGGGAGAAAAAATGGATGCCATCACAGTGGGTAAAATGCTTCATCAGGGCATTGCTGATGCATATGTCCAAAAAGCCACAACTGTATTGCATCATCCTGCAGTTTCAATTGTTTCCTCAACGTTGAATGCAGAAGGTTTATCGGAACCAAGGCCCATCATTGCTTCCGTATCTGCTGCTGCATTTTTGGAGAATCCTTCCCTGAAAGAAGAAGTATTTGGTCCTTTCTCTTTGGTGGTTGTTTGTAACAGTGCCGAAGACATGAAAGCTGTTGCAGCTGCAATGGATGGACAGCTTACATCTACCATCATGGCAACAGAGAAAGAGGCATTGGCCAACACAGAACTCATTGATATTGTAGCAGCAAAATGCGGCAGGATCATCATGAATGGAGTACCTACAGGTGTGGAGGTTTGTTATGCCATGCAACACGGCGGACCTTTCCCAGCCTCAACAGATCCAAGGTTCACCTCTGTTGGACCCGATGCCATCAAGCGGTTTGCCCGTCCCATGTCTTTCCAGAATTATCCCGATGCATTGCTGCCTGATGAATTGAAAACAGAAAATCCATTGATGATCAATCGTATCATAGAATAATCACATTCCATGAGAAAAATCATCTTTGCCTTCCTTTTTTTTGTCCATTTTTCTCATGCACAAACTGCCCCTGAGCCTACTCATCCTGTCCTGAAAAAAGCCCTGGTCAGCATTACAGCGTTCAATGAGCAGGAAAGAAAGCTCGATATGGCCAGTGGGTTTCCATTGGGATTGCATGGCGAAGCGGAGGTAAAAAGGAGGCATGATTTTTTTCTGGCCTTGGACAAGGAAATCAGGTTGCTGGATACCCGTCAAATGGATTTTACGGATCAGATCAATGCTGCCTTGTTGCTCTATAGTTTTGAGGATGATATTTCAGATTTCAAATACGGTTCCTATCTC
>CALPWM020000198.1 GCA_943327275.2 Chitinophaga pinensis | reverse complement strand
TTCAGGGATGCGATTGTCAACAATTCCCCAACCATTGTTTCAGAACACGATGGGTTCATGGCATTGGAAGTGGCCCATCAAATACTGGATAAAATTGGTCGTGCAAAACTAAACACAGAAAACAGCTGATCAATTGTGTTTTCGGAGAGATAATTTCCAGGCTGCAAATACCAAATCATCAGGGAAAGTAATTTTTGTATTGCCTTCCTCACCTTCTACCAGGTTGACCTGCTGACCTGATGCTTCCAACACACTCGCTTCATCGGTAAAGCCTGCATCATAAGGCAATGCAAAAGCAGGTAAAATAACTGATCCTAAAAAAACTTGTGGGGTCTGGACGATATACAATCCTTCTCGTTGAACCACTGCTGAACAACTTGATGTTTCATCCTTTCTGCGGATGCTGTCTTTGACTGGAATAACGGGAATGGCGGAACCCATTGCTGAAGCAGCCAAGCCAGACCTTCGGATCAAATCCGGTGTTGCCAAACATCGCACTGCATCATGTACAAAAATCAGTGAATCTTCAGAAACCATGGCCAGTCCGTTTTTCACTGAATGAAAACGGGTCTCTCCGCCTTCAACGATTTCAATGGTTGAGGGATACCCAAATTCTTCTAGGATGGATTGGGCCAAGTCGGCATATGTTGAAGGCATCACCAAGATAATCCTTATGTCATTGTATGCTTCAATGAAGGCATCTATTGAATACAAGAAAACAGGTTTCCCTTCAATCTTCAAGAATTGTTTGGGCAAATCTGCCCCCATGCGGGTGCCGGATCCACCAGCTACGATGATGGCTGTTTTCTTCATCCTATGCTTTGGCGGATCTGAGGGCGAAAAAATAAAGTGGAACACCCAACAGGGTAATGATCAAACCAGGCCAGGTATACTCGGGCTTGAACATCACCAGCAAGATGCAGAAACTCGTTCCCATGAGCACATAGATCAAAGGAAGAACCGGATAACCGAAGGCTTTGTAAGGTCTTTCCATCTCAGGCTTTTTCTTTCTCAAGATAAAAATACCAATGATGGTCAATACGTAAAAAATGACGACAACAAAAGAAACCATGTCAAGCAATTCTCCATACCGGCCGCTGAGACAAAGCAGGGCAGCAACAACCGCCTGGCTCCAAAGGGCCCATTGTGGAACAGCATTCTTGTTCAATGTTGCCGCTTGCTTGAAAAACAAACCATCTTGAGCCATGGTATAATATACCCTGGCACCAGCCATCACAAGACCATTGATACAGCCGAATGTAGACACCATGATCAATACGGCAATGATGGCCCTGCCGGCAGATCCAAAGATCACACTGGCTGCAGCCACGGCAAGCCTGTCTTCTTCAGGTTTGGCAATCTGAGCCATCGGCAAGACATTCAGGTACATGAGGTTGGCTGCAATGTAAATGATGGTTACAATCAGGGTTCCGAGGAAAAGGCTAAGCCCAATGTTGCGCTTGGGATTCTTGATCTCTCCTGCAATGAAGGTTACATTGTTCCAGGAGTCACTGCTGAAGATGGAGCCCACCATTGATGCTGCAATCGCACCCAACAAAGTGATGCCACCAATCGCTTCCCAGGTGATGGATCCATCAGCTGCGACAAACGCCTTCTGGGCATTCATTCCAGTTGTCCAGTTTTCTGCCCAATGGCTCTGGTCAACAAAAAGAAAACCACAAAGAATGAGGCCAAACAAGGCCAGCAATTTAGAAACAGTAAAGGTTGTTTGGATGATTTTACCTTCTTTGACACCACGTGTATTGATCTGTGTCAACAAAACAACTACTGCAATCGAGACCAGTTGTGCAGGATATATTTTGACTGACCCCAGTGTGAAAAGTATATTTTGTTCTTGCATGTTCAATGCAGGAAAAAAATATCCTGCAAATTTTGCAAAAGCCACGCCAACAGCGGCAATGGTACCAGTTTGTATGACAGCAAAAAAACTCCAGCCGTAAAGAAAGCCCACCAAAGGATTATAGGCCTCTTTGAGATAGACGTATTGCCCGCCTGCCTTGGGATACATAGCACTCAATTCTCCATAACTGGTAGCAGCAATGATGGTCATAATCCCTGTGATCAGCCATACGGCGATACCCCAACCTGCGCTGCCCACATTTCTGGTGATATCAGCGCCTACAATGAAAATTCCTGATCCTATCATTGAACCTGCAACAACCATTGTTGCATCCAGCAGCCCCAGGCTTGGTTTGAATTCGTTTTGTGCTGACATATCGGTAGTTTGGTAATAAAAAATCCCGGTAAATTAACCGGGATTTAAGGTATGAAATTCAAGTCGAAAATTATTTTTTATCCCCAGATTTATTGTACGCTGCATTGAGCCCAGCGACAACCTCATCGGTAATGTCTTGCGCAGGATCTTTGTAAAACAGGATGTTAAGTGCAGCGGAATAGGAGAAGATATAGCTGTAAGCCTGTTTCTTGTTGTACTCAACCAGGAAATCATTGATTCTTTTTTTCAGGTCCTCCATGGTTTTGGCACCCTCAGCGGCAATACTGTTCTCCAGCATTTGTTTTTGCTGGTCTAGGTTCTGCATTTTTGACTGATAAGCCCTTTGGAAATTTTCATACTCTGCTTGGGTAATGGCATTTCCTCTTTGAGCAAAAGCATTCTTTTCGGCTTCAATTTTCTGGAAAGCGTTATTGAGGTCTCTGTCTGCACTTTCCTTCTTCTTCTCAAACTCCTGCATTTTCTCTTTGTAGAAAACATATTTCTCCTGGATGCTGTCAAGATCCACATAAGCCAATTTAAGGGCCATTGCAGTATCGGATTTTACAGATGATGCAGCACCTGTTTTGCCTACGTTTTTCAATTGGAGAATAAGCAAAATTGCAATACCTGCTCCCAGAATAATGTTGATCAGTTTTTGGTTCATTGGTTTTATTTAATAGTACAATATGAAAAGGGAGCAGTTACCTGCTCCCTTTGAGTGTTTTATTCTTCCTCATCAAAGCTCATCACTTCTCGTGTGGTCTGCAGGAGTTCATATTCCTCCTTGCTACCTACCAGAATGTTCTCATAGTCCCTCAAGCCAGTACCGGCTGGGATATGGTGACCTGTGATAACGTTTTCTTTGAGTCCAAGCATGTCATCCACTTTACCTTGTATGGCGGCAGATGAAAGCACCTTGGTGGTTTCCTGGAATGATGCGGCTGAGATCCAGCTTTGTGTTCCAAGAGAAGCCTTGGTGATACCGAGGAGAACCGGCCTTGAAGTGGCTGCTTCTGCATCGCGGAATTCAACAAGCTTTCTGTCGGCCCTGCGAAGGATGGAATTTTCTTCCCTGATTTCGCGCAAGCTGGCAATCTGTCCTGCTTTCAACAATTCTGAATCACCTGGCTCAACAACAACTTTCTTGTCATAAATCCAGTCATTCTCTACCTTGAAATCAAAACGATCTTCAAGGTCTCCTTCAAGGAAGCGGGTATCCCCTGGATCAACGATTTCAACCTTTCTCATCATTTGACGAACAATTACCTCAACGTGTTTATCATTGATTTTCACACCTTGCAAACGATATACCTCCTGGATCTCATTTACAACGTACTCTTGTACTGCAAATGGTCCTTTGATAGAAAGAATATCTCCAGGCGCAACCTGTCCGTCAGACATCGGCGTACCGGCTTTTACAAAGTCACCATCCTGAACAAGGATCTGGCGTGTGAGGGTAACAAGGTACTTCTTAACAATACCATCTTTTGCCTCAACAGTGATCTCACGGTTACCACGCTTGATGGCTCCGAAGCTGACCACACCATCAATTTCTGAAACAACAGCAGGATTTCCTGGGTTCCTTGCTTCAAAAAGTTCAGTTACCCTTGGAAGACCTCCAGTGATATCCCTCAGCTTGCCGAGGACCCTTGGAATCTTCACCAGTACCTGACCTGCAGTTACCTGATCTCCCTCTTCGATCACGATATGTGATCCTACTGGAAGGTTGTATGTTTTTTCGTCTTTACCCAATACCTTGAGTGAAGGAATTCGTGTTTTGTCTTTGGACTCAATAACCACTTTCTCCCTGTGTCCAGTTTGCTCATCGGCTTCTTCACGATAAGTAACCCCATCGATAACATTGTCGAAGGCAATCTGACCTGCGATTTCAGCAACGATAACGTTGTTGAACGGATCCCATGTGCAGATGATATCACCCTTGGCCACTTTCTTGCCATCAGCGATAGCAAGTACTGAACCATAAGGCACGTTGTTGGTGATGAGAACGCGATCGTTCTTCACGTCCATGATGCGCATTTCAGCGGTACGGCCGATAACAATTTGGATATCTTTTCCTTCGTTGTTCTTGGCTTTAACGGTGCGGAGTCCGTCGAACTGCACTTCACCATCAAACTTGGCGATGAGGTGTGATTCAACTGAAGCCGATCCCGCAACACCACCCACGTGGAAGGTACGGAGGGTAAGCTGAGTACCTGGTTCACCGATGGATTGTGCAGCGATAATACCGACTGCATCACCACGCTGGGCAATATTTCCTGTAGCGAGGTTAAGACCATAACATTTCACGCAGCATCCACGCTTGCTCTCGCAAGTAAGTACTGAACG
>CALPWM020000197.1 GCA_943327275.2 Chitinophaga pinensis | reverse complement strand
TTCAGTTCTTGATGATTTTAATTGCGAAAGCTTGTCTGCAGAACAAGATGTAACGGTAACTTCAATAGTTAATGTTGCTCCAGATAAAATTAGCTTTACTGTAGCTCCTAATCCAAGTAATGGCAACTTTAACCTAAGCTTCAGTGTTACAGGACGAGAGGATTTAGCTATTGCCGTTTTAAGTTCGGAGGGAAGAGAAGTATTCCGACAAACGCAGGCAAATTTCAGTGGAAACTACAAAAGAAGCATCTCCTTGCAAAATGCCAAACCGGGTGTATACCTCATCAAGATTACACATGGTTTCAATCAGTACATCAAACGGGTTATCATTCTTTAACAGAAGATTGAATAGTCCTACAATAAGTTCATTGTTTTAAATGAATCCCGGTTGCCTCAAGTGACCGGGATTTTTAGTTCCCCACATGGGGGAATGGGACTATCCGTGCCAGTGATGGTCGGCTGTACATTGGGGGAGATTGTGAAACAGATTGTTTAATCTATTATAATAATTGCAAATAAATTTTGTGGACTAAGACTTTAGTTTTAATTTAGACTAAATATTTAGTTATGATAAAGACCTTAACGAGGGCCGAGGAGCAAATCATGCAAGCCATCTGGAGGCTTGGCGACGGGGGATACCTAAAGGATATTGTTGATGCCATGCCCGAGCCAAAGCCTCACCACAACACGGTTGCAACGCTGTTGAAAATTATGGTGGAGAAGGATGTAGTGGGCATCAAAACCCCCAACCGCTATAATTTTTATCATCCACTGCTGTCAAAAGATGACTACACTTCAGGATCCATCGCCGGGATCACCAAGGGTTATTTTGAAGGATCTTACAAGGAAGTGGTATCCTTTCTCGTGGACAAGAAAAAGCTCTCCGTGGAAGACCTTGAGCTGTTATTAAAGCAGATTAAACAGAAAAAATAATCATATGTTACCTCTATTCATTTACATCCTGAAGGCCATCCTGGTATCAGGAATTTTGCTCGGATATTACTGGATTGCTTTACGCAATACAAGGTTTCATTATTACAACCGTTTTTACCTGGTGGGCACTGTATTGTTAAGCCTGGCCTTGCCTTTGCTTGATTTACAATGGTTCACGCTATCAACACCTGAATCAGTGCCTGTTCAACAGGTTGTACAATACATTTACCAGTCTGAAGGGCTTGTCCAAGATAAGCAGGGTTTGACATGGGATCAGGTGCTTGTGTTGTCGCTCTCATTGGTTTCTGCGGGTCTTCTTATCTTGTTTGGAGTGGGTGTAATTAAGGTATACCTGCTTAAATCAAAAGGAAAAGTTACCGTGATGGAGCGGTTTGATTTTATTGAAACCGCATTGGACGAGGCGCCATTTTCCTTTTTCAGAAATCTTTTCTGGAGAAAAGACCTGCCTGTTCACGATGAGACCGGGCAACGCATGTTGAAGCATGAATTAACACATATAGAGCAGTATCATTCTTATGACAAGCTCTTGGTTACATTTACTACCTATCTTTTTTGGATGAATCCATTTTTCTGGATCATCAGAAAAGAACTGGAAGTGGTGCATGAATTCATTGCTGATGAAGAGGCAGTTGCAGGTGACGATGCTGCTGTGTTGGCAGAAATGTTATTGAAGTCACATTATCATTCAAATAGTTTATCAATAGGACAATCATTTTTTTATTCATCCATCAAAAGACGCATTATTATGTTGACATCTTCAAAAAAAGTAAGTTACAGCTATGCCAGACGCTTGTTGATTCTGCCCGTAGCCATTGGTGTTCTGGTTCTTTTATCCTTTACCATCAAAGATTCTTTGTCTGAAAATCCGAACATTCAAATGGAAGAAGCAGCCATTGAAGCAAGCAAGTTGGATACGGTTCCTGCAAAGTACCGCGATCCAAAAACTGGACAAATCAAAGGAAGTTTTCAAATCGATATTGATGGTGATATGGCTTCTTTTAAAGACGTGAAGTCGAAGAAAGAATTGTTTAAAGTGCCTTTGAGTGAATTGTCTGGACCAGCCAATAAGGTGATTACGGTACAAGGATTCCCATTGGACATGTCGAAAAAAGTAATGTTTCTTTCTGGCGATAGTTCTTCAAAGTCTGAATTTGTCTTCATAGCTGATGGGAGTTCAATGCCGCCATTGCCTCCTCTTGAGCCCGGAAAACCAGGAGCTCCAATGCCCCCTTTGCCCCCCTTGCCTCCCCTTGAACAAGGAAAATCAGGCACTACAAGGATTATCATCAATGGAAGAGAAATTTCACCAGCTGATCTGGATAAATTTGATCCATCCAGCATTAAAACCATTGATATCCGTGGCGATGAAAAAGGGGTTAACATTTCCGGCCAAAAGATGAATGGGACGACATGGTCGGAAACTACTTCTGCTGATGGGAAAAAGATTGTAATGGTGAAAGTGGATTCTGTGATGTTTGATGGAAAGGCAAAGGTTTCTGTTCCCGCGCAAGGAAACGTTAACATCACTCAGATTTTAGCTGACACCATAGCATTTAAACCTATTTCGGACAGTAAAACGAAAGGAACCGTCAGTACAATCGTCATTAAAACTAATGTTGACGTTGTCGCAGAGAAATCTCAAAAAGACCCCAACACACTGACTTTCACAACAACGGATAAGGACGGTAAAAAAACCATCACTTTTGTGCAGAAATCAACAGAGAAAACTGAGTTGCCAAAAGACGTGCTTTATATTGTTGACGGAAAGGAATTAAAATCCGGAAATATCAAGGATATTGATCCTACAACTATCAGATCCATCAATGTGCTTAAAGGAAATTCTGCTGTTGAGCTATATGGTGAAAAAGGGAAAAATGGTGTTATAGTGATCAGCACAGGTGTTGTAGAGATCACCCCAAAGAAAAACTAATTCATGATAGGAATCCATGCCTTTAAAGACATGGAAGTCATGAGTTTTATGGTTAAAGGCGGCCTTCGGGCCGTTTTTTTATTTTAAGTATGTAAAATATGAGATACTATATGTAAAGAAAACATTACATTTAGTAAAATACACTTTATGTTAAAGCAGATTTTGTTACCCAATCGATTCAAGCTGGTGGGTTGGATTTTGGTGGTTCCCTCCGCAATACTAGGTTTTCTTCTCATGTTGGGTGATTTGGAATCCAAGTTTACGATCAAGTCAAAGGTCTTTGCACTGTACGACGATGAAATCCTGGGGGATAAAAGTCATTTTGGTATTATTTCCACTGACATCACCAATACCCTGGTGGGTGTTTTTTTTATTCTGGGCGCCATGATGGTTGGCTTTTCGAAAGAAAAGCAGGAAGATGAATACGTTGCCAACCTGCGGCTTTCATCATTGATGTGGGCTGTTTGGGTAAACTATGTTTTGCTTTTCCTGTCCTTCATTTTCATTTATGGCATGGGTTTTTTTCATGTGATGATCTATAATATGTTCACCGTTCTGATCATCTTCATCGGTAGGTTCAACATCATTCTTTTGAAAAACAAAATGATTTCCACCGATGAAAAATAGCATAAAAGTGGAGCGGGCCATTCACGACCTCACGCAGGAACAACTCGCACAGCGGTTGGGTGTTAGCCGCCAGACCATCCATGCCATCGAAGCCAATAAATATGTGCCCTCAACAGTATTGTCCCTTAAATTGGCCCAATTGTTCAACAAGCAAGTAGGGGAGATTTTTCGGTTGGATGAGGGGGATTGATCAGGATGTCTTCCTGTAGGATTTCTGCAGTTTGATGCCTGCCCCAAAAATTCTATCGCCCCTGCTATCCCATTGAAACGACAGGTTTCCTTTTGTCTCTATTATTTTTGTCTTGAACAGGTGGATGTCTGCGAATACCATGGCTCCTGCTGCGAGACTGTGAGGCCTTATGGAGTTAATCTGGTAAAATGCCCTGTAGAGAAAAGTACCACCAGTTGTGGTTGGTCTGGTAGTTGCAGTGAATTCATAATTTTCCGGCTTTGTTGTGGTTTGATAACGCAAAAGTGCTCCAGCTCCAATCATCAATTTTCCTGAAAATAAACTCCTCGAAACCCCTGAAAATGTTTGTATCCCGGCCGTTATGAATTTTAGCGGCACGCTATTGAAATCAGGCGGCACCGTTGTCGTTGCTGTTGCATTGCTAAGTATTGACGCTTGTGTGCCGTCTTCTCCTTTGTGAAGCGTAAATGTGAGATTGTGGTGCAACTTAATTTTTTTCGATAGATTGATTTCGTGGTTAATACCCAGGTATCCTCCCGGCAGGGACTGACTGAGGTGTTGGGATATTCCTGTACTGAATCCTAGTGTTCTATCCGGGAATTTTATTTTTTTGGCATCCTGTGCAATGGTGTAATTGCAGGAAAGCAAGAGCATGGCAATGAGCGATAGGTTCATTGCATTCACCAAACCAAATTTATTTTTGTCTATCATGATTTACTTTTTATACTTTGTTTGGAAGGATAGTCCCAGTCCGGTGATCACATCTCCCCTGGTATCGTTCTGGAAGAAAATTTGAAAACCCAGTTTGTTTTTCTTTGTTTCATATAGCAGCAAATCAGCGCTGATCCGATAACCTATTGAAAAAGTATTGGGATCGTTTTTGTTA
>CALPWM020000196.1 GCA_943327275.2 Chitinophaga pinensis | reverse complement strand
TCTTCCCTGCTCACAGGTTTGGGGTTGTTGGGATGCGCAAAATCTGCGAGGGCAAGATCTGCCAGTGTATCCAGGTGTTCTTCTTTTACCCCGATTTCCCGCAGTTGCTTCGGTATGCCTATTTTGCTGTTGAGCTCATGCAGATAGGCTACAACGCCATGTCCTGTTTCATTATTCAGCTCCAGTGTCCTTGCAATTTTCCTGAACTTGTCTTCTGATCCCTCAATGTTGAATTCCATTCCGTAAGGCAGATTGATGGCGTTTGCAAGCCCATGGTGTGTGTCCAGCAAAGATGAAAGGGGATGTGCCAGTGAATGCACAACACCAAGTCCTTTTTGAAATGCTACAGCACCCATGAGTGATGCAATCAGCATGTTGCTGCGCGATGCAAGATCTGGTTTGTTGACAGCCTTTTCAATGGATTGGCTGATCAATGATATGCCCTCCAATGCAATGCCTTCACAAAGTGGATGGGGCATTTTGGCAATATAGGCTTCCATGTTGTGCGTAAGTGCATCCATGCCTGTAGCAGCAGTTACGGCAGGGGGAAGCTCCATGGTCAGCATGGGGTCAGCAAAAATGTTTTTTGCAAGCAATTTGGGCGAGAACAATATTTTTTTCTGGTGGGTTTCATCATCTGCAATGATTGCGGATCTGCCAACTTCGCTTCCGGTTCCTGCAGTGGTTGGAATAGTAATGAAATGTGGAACTTCATTGGTTACATAAACATCACCACCAATCAGGTCATCATACACAAAAAGGTCTTCGCGGTGATTGATCCTCAATGCAATCGCCCTGGCCACATCGATTGCCGCACCACCGCCGATGCCAATGATGCAATCACTTTTTGATTGATCGTAGGCATCTGCACCTTTGTAAACATCAGACTTTACGGGGTTTTTATGGATGTCAGCAAAAACGTCAACAGCGATATGTTTGTTTTTGATGTCTGTGATGATTTTCTTGAAAAAATCCAGTGATGCCACCACAGGGTCGGTAACAATCAAGGGTGATTTCAAATTGTTTTTCTGAAGGTATTCGGGTAGTTCTTCCACTGCCCCTGCTCCAAACCTGATGGTTGTCGGAAAATTATATTGGTATATTTTATCAAACATGTTCATGGTTTAAATGATCTCAAAATAGCGTTTGTATTCCCAGTCGGTGACGGCTTTTAAATGTTGTCTCCATTCCCAGTCGCGGCTTTGCACGAAATGGTCAACAAATGCCTTTCCGAAAAGTTCTTCAGCAATAGGGGATGTTTTCATTTGATGGGTGGCATCAATCAAGGTATGTGGAAGGCTGCCATTGGAATAATCGCGGTATCCATTTCCTACGGTAGCCGGTTGCTTCAATTTCATTTTCTTCCTGATGCCATAAAGCCCTGCCGCAAGGCAAGCTGCCATGGCCAAGTAAGGATTTACGTCTGAACCAATCACCCGCGTTTCTATCCTGCAGGCATTGTTGCTGCCATTCAAGATGCGCAATGCAGTTGTCCGGTTATCAATTCCCCAGGTCAGTGTTGTTGGCGCCCAGGCTCCTTCAACAAGTCGTTTGTAACTGTTGATGGTAGGAGCAAACATGGGGAGTATGTAGGGTAAACAATGCAGTTGCCCAGCAATATAGCTTTTCGCAGTATCGCTCAAACTGTCTTTGTCTTTACCGTCAAAGAACAGGTTCTTCTTGGCTGCTTTATCCCAAAGACTCTGGTGCACATGTCCACCACATCCGGGAAAGTTTTCATTGATCTTTGCCATGAACGTGGCCATGATGCCATGTTTATAGGCAATCTCTTTTACAGCCGTCTTGAACAAAATAGCACGGTCTCCTGCTTCCAGGATGCCAGAATGGGCGATGGCCGCTTCGTAGGTGCCAGGTCCGGTTTCTGTGTGCAGTCCCTCAATGGGTATATCAAACCTTGTCAACAGATCAAACAGGTCAGTGAAAAAAGGATTTTTGAGGGTAGATCTTAATACAGAATACCCAAACATTCCGGGGGTCAATGGGGTTAAATTCCTGAATCCTTTTTCGTTGGCGGAATGTGGGGTTTCTTCAAAATTGAACCATTCGAACTCTTGGGCAAACATGGGTGTAAAACCCATTTCTGTCGCTTGATTCAAGACCTGTTTGAGCAATTGCCTTGGGCAAACAGGGGATGGTCCGCCTTTGTTGTCATTGAGTTCTCCAAGGAAAAAAGGCAGATCGTTTTCCCAGGGAATTTTTCTGAAACTGTTGAGGTCTATAGTGGCCGGGCTATCTGGGTATCCGGTATGCCAACCAGTGATGGTCGATTTGTCATACAATACATCCGCAGCATCCCATCCCATGATTACATCACAGAAGCTGGTGCCTTTTTCAATGCCTGACAAAAACTTGGCAGTTGAAATGTATTTCCCCCTCAAAATACCATCCATGTCTGCATAGGCGATCTTCACTTTCCCGGAGGGATGTTTTTTCACATAACTGATGATATCCTTCTGATTCATGTGCTTGAATTAGGGTCAAAAATTAAGTATTATTTCACGGAAGCCGAACTAAAAAATTTAAATACGGCAAAGCTTCCCAGCAAAATCAAAAAATAGATTCCACCCAGCAGTTGATTGTACACCAACATGGCTACAAGCGATCCAATGGCTATGGTCAGTGCAATGATGGGAAATGCGGGGTAGAACGGTACACGGAAAGGCCTTTGCAAGCCAGGTTCTTTTTTTCGCAGCACAACAACAGTGATCATGGAGATGATATAGAGTGTAATGGCTCCAAACACAGATATGGTGATGATTTCAGCTGTTCTTCCGGTGAGCAATGCGCCAATGCCAATCAACATGTTCAGGACAAGGGCGTTGGCCGGTGTCTTGAATCTTGGATGAACCTTGCCCAGGATGGAAGGCGCATAGTTGACCCTGCCAAATTCAAAACTTGCTCTTCCAGCAGCAAGGATGAGTCCATGAAATGAGGCCACCAACCCGAACAACCCGATGGCAATCAACAGGTGGTAAAGGGCATTGGATTCTCCAACTACTTTCCCCAATGCCAAAGGAAGTGGGGAGTCGGAAGCAGACCCATCGGCTTTGTATACAATTGCTTCCCACCCGGCCACACCAGTGGAGCTGATGAAGGTGAGGATGCAGAGCAATACCAAGGTGGCGATGGCGGATCCAAAGCCAATCAGGATGGTCTTTTGGGGATTGATGGTTTCCTCAGCTACATTGGCAACCCCTTCAATGCCCAGAAAGAACCAGATGGCAAAGGGGATGGCGGCGAACATGCCAGACCAGCCATTGGGAAGTGCATTTTGTTTGAGGTTGGCGATTTCAATATGTGGAATAGTGATGCCTGCAAAAAGCAACAATTCGCCCACTGCAAAAACCGTGATGAACAGTTCAAATATGGCTGCTGCTTTTACACCATAAATATTCAATCCGGTAAACAGGATATAGCTGAAAATGGCAATATAGATGATGGGGATTTGTGGAAAGAAGAGATTGAAATATGCGCCAATGGCAAAAGCAATGGCTGGCGGCGCAAAAATAAATTCGATGTTCTGTGCCATTCCGGCAATGAATCCCCAGTTGGGGCCCAATGCCCGTTTGGCATAATCAAATGCGCCTCCTGCTTTGGGAATGGCAGATGCCAGTTCACAATAGCTGAAGGTAAAGGTTACGTACATGATGATGATGAAAAAAGTAGCGACAGCCAATCCAAGTGTTCCGCCTTTTTCCAGTCCGAGGTTCCATCCAAAATACATCCCAGAAATCACATAGCCCACTCCAAGTCCCCAAAGCATCAGTGGGGTCAAGGTTCTTTTGAGTTCGCCTGTATTCATTGGTTTGCTGTTGATTATGCTGGGTTAAATATACTGAGATCAACGCTTTGGATAGGCTTTATTTCCTTTGGTATAAAACCAGATGACCTTGTTCATCTCATCATCCCTTCCACCATCTACTTCTTTGAAGAGTTCATTTTGGGAAAGTTCGGCCAATTTTCTCTCTTTTCCGCGCAAAGCATTCAAGGGTTTGTTCATTTTGTCAAGAGGGACATTGTTTGGTCGGGTAGTATAACTGGACTTGTTGGGTGTGGATTGAAAGCAATCAGTCATCAATCTTGATGTTGCGTCCATGATGTTCATCGGAGGGATACCAAGGATCTGTTCAATGGTCCGGAGCATGGATACCTGGTTGTAATGGGTGGACACAAGTTTTCCGCTGCTGTATGGACTTGCTACCAGGCCAACTGTCCTGTAGGCTGAAATATGGTCCCATCCTCCCTGAGAATCATCCTGGGTGATGAACACTACTGTTGAATCCCAGTTTTTGCTCTTGCTGATCATTTCCATGATTCTTCCAACGGCAAGGTCATTGTCTGCCACCATGGCATCAGGCGTAGGGAAGTTGGGAGAAGTTCCTGCACTGTGGTCATTGGGCAGTGAAAGCACCATCAGGTTGGGAAGGCTATCGCCTGACTCATATTTTTTCCAGTCTTCAATGAACAGGTCGGCACGTTGTTGGTCGCTGAAAACATAGTTGTCGCAATCCGGCATCGTCGGGTGAATGATTGGATTGAGCCTTCCAATGGTTGTCTTGTTGAACCAATTTGGCTTT
>CALPWM020000195.1 GCA_943327275.2 Chitinophaga pinensis | reverse complement strand
GTTTTTTCGATACAGCAATTCAAGTTGTTTGGGATCCTCTATGTTTTCTCTGATCCCTGTCTGCATGTTGTTGATTTCATTTATTCTTTCCATAATTATATCCTTGTTACGCAAATACAATGAGCAGCACTCCAAACAATTTGATGCTTTTCAGTTGTTTTTCCTGCTTATTCATGTAGAAATGGGTATCCAGATCTTTTCTTCAGAGTCTGGGCTACCTTGGTTGTACTTTTCGCCAAGCAACTCAAAATGTGGCCGGTTGTCCAAGGCATAGCCGGAAGCAGGAAGCCATGTGCTGTAGATGTATTGGAAAATGGCGGTATCCATCCCTCTGTGTTTGAAAACAGCATATTGCCCCCCAGGCAGAGAAAAAGCTTCCATGTTTTCAGGTATGGCATCATGGTGCTCAACTTCCACCAATGCCCATTTTTCAAAGCTTGTCATGGGATTGAAGGCATTGAAATAGCCCTCAGGAAAGACCTGCAGGGAATAGAGGTCCTGACCAACTAGATGCTGAATTTGTTTCCTGTGGGGCATGAATGACGCCCACAACAGACCGGTCTTGTCTTCGGCCATAGACATGATCAGATGTTTACCCAATAGTTTTTTGGGTGAAAGGTCAACAATCGAAGGTGCGTCTATTTTCATTGGACGGAAGGTAAAAAATATCCATAATATTGTGCAATTGTCGGCAATTCCGAACAATCATATCATATGGATTCTGTGAAAATTAGGCGATTAACGGGTGAGGATGTGCTGCTTTTACAAGAGATTGGCAGGAAAACCTTTGCTGAAACATTTTCATCCAACAATAGCAAGGAGAACATGGAGAAATACCTTGAAGAAGGATTTTCTCTCAGCAAACTCCAGGGGGAGATTGATGATCCCAATGCTGAATTTTATTTCGCAATGCAGGACAACAATATCATTGGTTATTTGAAATTAAATATTGGGCAATCTCAGACTGAAATCAAAAATGACAATGCTCTTGAGATCGAGCGAATCTATGTTTTGAAGGAATTTCAAGGACAAAACATTGGTCAACAGCTTTTTGAAAAAGCCCTCGAACAGGCGTATGCACAAAAAGTGGATTTTATCTGGCTGGGTGTGTGGGAAGAAAACAAGCGGGCAATACAATTTTATACCAAGAATGGATTTATTGCCTTTGATAAGCACATTTTCAAATTAGGGGACGAGGAACAAACGGATATCATGATGAAGTTGAAACTATAGAGTGATTTTATCCATTGAAGTTTATGGAAATTATTTACGCAATCGTTCCCGACACCTGCCTGGATGAAAACAGATCAATTTCAATATGTTTCTGCTGCATCAATTGTGTTTTGGTCTAAAAAAACATCTACTTTTAAAAAAATCACTTGATTATCATGAACACACGTGAACAATTGTTGTGCCTTGTTATCAGTATTGTATGCTCAATCCAGTCATACGCACAGGAAAAAGATGATGTCAATACACCGCTACACCTGCTGCCAGCCAATTATCCCACTCCGTATAAAGCTCCGGATAAAGTATTGGTAAAAGGAACCCTGGACAGGATTTTCAACTACATCAACCAAAATACCCCTCCGGAACTGATCGATACTGTAACAGGAAAAAAAATTGATTCGCCGGAATCACTCACAAATAATGTCATCCTCAAAAAAGGAGTTTTCAGGATAACCAGCTACGAATGGGGTGTTGTGTACAGCGCCTTGATCAATGCATACAAGAATACCGGCGATAAAAAATATGTCAGTTATGTAAAAGACCGCCATGCGTTTATTGCAAATTGGGCGGGCATTTTCAGGGAAAAGATGGCTAAGGGAGAATTGGGTTTGAGTGGTGATTTTGCACTTCGTCAACCGGTTGCTCCACATGCTTTGGATGATGGGGGCGCTGTAGCCGCATCGATGATCAAGGCATCAATGCAAGGGATTGCAACAGGACTCGACAGCCAGATTAAATTTTACCTTGACTATATTTCCCAGAAGGAATTCAGGTTTCCTGACAAGACCATTGCCAGGAATCGGCCACTAAAAAATACATTGTGGTTGGATGATTTGTACATGGCCTTACCTGCTTTGGCCCAGATGACCAAGTACGCCAAGAATCCTGCATATTTTGATGATGCCATTTATCAGTTGGAGTCTTACAGCAGCAAAATGTTTGTTCCCAGTAAGGGTCTTTTCATGCATGGCTGGGTGCAGGATATGCAGCCACATCCTGCTTTTCACTGGGCGAGGGCCAATGGATGGGCTTTGCTGACCATGACAGAATTGTTGGATGCACTGCCCGCGAATCATCCCAAAAGAAATTTTGTATTGAATCTTTTTCGCAAGCATGTAGAGGGCTTGGTCAGGTTGCAGGATGGGACAGGCTTCTGGCACCAGTTGTTGGACAGGCCCGATTCATATCTTGAAACTTCCGCTACTGCCATTTATACCTATTGTATTGCCAAAGCCTGTAATGAAGGTTGGATTGACAAACTGGCTTATGCACCGGTCGTTGCATTGGGCTGGAATGCTGCTGCTTCTAAAGTAAATGCTGCCGGACAAGTAGAGGGCACATGCGTTGGAACGGGTATGGCATTTGATCCCGCTTTTTATTATCACAGGCCTGTGAGCAAGTTTGCAGCCCATGGCTATGGCCCGCTCATCTATGCAGCTTCGGAAGTTTTCAGGCTATTGGAAAAAGGTGAATTCAAAATCAATGACAGTGCCTTGATTTTTTATCCCAATTGATCATTCCGTCTCAGATCCAGGTTGATTTTGATGGGCATAATTATATGCTTGAATCGTTTTCAGATTGGAGTTCAATACCTCTCTTAAAAATGGTTGCAATGATGTAAATGACACCCGACATCAAAATGAAAGCCTGGCTGTCAACCCAATACGGATTCAGTTGGTCAGTTGTGTAACCAAGATTCATCAGGTTTTGAACGATTTTTTTTGCCACATAACTCAGCAGTCCTATGAATAGCGTGAAATAACAGATGGTCATGATTTTTGATGCAACAAAGCTGCTGAATGGTTTAGCCAGGTCCAGTTTACTGGTAAGTTGAATGACGTTGTAAAAAAGAATTGATTTTAATGTTGCAATGACAAGCATGAAAACATACATCATAATATAAACTTCTTTGCTTCTGTTGTACATTTCACTTAAGTCAAGCTTATTGTATAAATTTTTAACCACTTCGGGTTTGAAGAGACTGAAAACAAAGTTGACCAATAAGCCACCTGCCTCGATGCTTAGTCCAACGAAAATGATCCAAGCCATGATGATCATTACTTTGAACAGAAAATTACTTTTCTTATCCATTTAATCCTGTTTTTAAAATTGTAAAGTAAAATTATTGATTTAGCAGTGATTCATTGGCACCCATTATCGGATGTATCTTTTTTTATTGTAAAAGATTATTGCAAAAACTGAAATAAATAGAAAGAGATGCAGGAATGTTATTGAATAATAGACAAGATAGGACACCTGAACTTGAGGAGCGGGTAGTTTTTCTATCAACATACCCTGGCCGGTATTGCCGGCTGAAAAGATAAATGATTGAACAAAGTTCCATCCAAAATGCATACCGATGGGGGCATACAGCGATTTTGTTTTGTAGTATCCTAATGCATAAATGAATCCAGCTGAAAAGGTGATCAGGAAGATCCATATCATTTTTACCGGATCATTGAATACTTGATAAGTGAACCAATGGTAAATCCCAAATGCAGTAGCAGAAATCAAAATTGCTTTTGTACCACCTAGTTTCTTGATTAAAATATAAAATATTACTCCACGAAAAATCAGCTCTTCATACAATACAGATTTAATATTGTACCAAGCGCCATTGATAAATAGTTGCCAATCCAAAGAAGGGTTAAGTATCCAGGATTCATTTGCAAATAACATCCTCAGCAAGAATGTTATTGAACTACAACAACCTGCAATACATGTGTAAAGAAGAAGGTCAGCAATTCTTGCTTGATTTGGTTTTAAGCCCAAAACAGAAAGGTTGCCTTTTTCTGCCCAATAGATAAGGAGATAAGACAGCAACAATTGAATTAAAAGTCCAACCATTTTTCTTGTTTGTGACTTTGCAATTCAAGAAAACTGGTGTTATTCAGCAGACTTGAACGGTTCCTGTTCGATGAAGGGTTGCCTATAGAGCCGCTTGCCTGTTGCCTTGTAGATGGCATTGGCTACTGCGCCTCCTGCTGGTGGCAATGCAGGTTCACCCAAGCCGGTTGGATCTTTTCCATTGTCCACAAAATGCGCTTCCACTTCCGGAATGCCCTTCATGCGTATATGTCTGTACACATTGAAATTCTTTTGCTCGGGTTCGCCGGCATTGAATGAAAGTTTGCCATACATCGCAGTTCCCATGCCATCGAGGATTCCACCCATCACCTGCTGCTGCGCTCCGGAGGAGTTCACCACCACACCGCAATCTGCAACAGAAGTGATTTTTTTAATCACAGGTTTGCCATCTTGCATCACCACATCACAGATCTGGCCTACATAAGATGCATGAGAAAAATAGACACTGATGCCTTGAGATACTCCTTTGTTTTTGCCCCACTGTGCTTTTTCTGCAACAGCCTTAACCACTG
>CALPWM020000194.1 GCA_943327275.2 Chitinophaga pinensis | reverse complement strand
TTCTGTTTCATGGTGATATTTTTTATTCAGCGATATGGTTACTAAAGTAATCAAAAAAACGGGTTACAATCTTCTGGTAATGACAGGCAGAATATCTTATTTCCAGGAAGAAAAGTTTCCCTTCATGATCTGTGTTCTTGCTTCTGAGACCAGCCAAAGATAAAAGGCAAGATTTTGTATGCTGGCAATGGTCAAACCCAGGATCTCCTTGCTTTTGATCAGGTGGCGCAAGTAAGCCTTGGAATAGTAGCTGGATGTCTCATTTTCTAAGCCTGGATCAATAACCGAATGATCCATTTCCCATTTCTTGTTGTCAATGTTAATGATGCCCTCTGTGGTAAAAAGCATTGCATTTCTTCCATTTCTTGTGGGCATCACACAGTCAAACATATCGACGCCAAGCGCAATGCATTCAAGCAAATCTGCTGGCGTGCCAACGCCCATGAGATAGCGGGGTTTATTTTCTGGAAGGTGCTCGCAAGACCATGCGCAATATTCATAAATCAGCTCAGTAGGCTCACCCACACTGAGTCCTCCAATCGCATTTCCCACTGCATCTTTTGACGCGATGAATTCGCAGGAAGCCTTTCTAAGGTCCTTCTCTGTTCCGCCCTGCACGATGGGAAAAAGGTTCTGTGTATGGCCATACAAGGGCTCAGTATTGTTCATGTGTGTAAAACACCTGTCCAGCCAACGGTGGGTGAGCTCCATTGAATTTTTGACATATTTGTATTCACTGGGGTAGGGCGGGCATTCATCAAAGGCCATGATGATATCTCCTCCGATGACCCGCTGAATATCAATGGCTTTTTCCGGGCTGAACAAATGTTTGGAACCATCGATATGGCTTTGGAAAACAACACCCTCTTCACTGATTTTTCTGTTGGCCGCTAAGGAAAATACCTGATAGCCTCCACTGTCTGTGAGTATGGGCCTGTTCCATCCATTAAACTGGTGCAATCCTCCTGCTGATTGTAATACTTCCAATCCTGGGCGCAGGTAAAGGTGGTAGGTATTGCCAAGAATGATCTGGGCTTGCACATCCGTTTTTAGTTGTTGTTGTGAAACTGCCTTCACGGTGCCAGCTGTTCCCACTGGCATGAAAATGGGGGTTTGGATGACACCATGGTCAGTAGTGATGGTTCCGGCCCTTGCCTGAGAGGAAGGGTCCTTTTTCTCCAATGCGAATTGTAATGCAGCCATGCTGCAAGTTAAACAGAATGGATGATGATTTTTTTTTAGTTCTATTTCATTTTATTGGATTGCTTCCATTACTTTTGAAAGGCACAAAAACAACAATCATGGAAACTGGTCTTCTTCATCTACACAACCTTTTGCGCTGGATCATCCTCATTCTTCTTTTGGTTTCTATTTACAAAAGCTTCGCAGGATGGAAAGGACAAAAAGCATTTGCAGCAGGGGATAAAAAGGTTTGGCTGATGACCATGATTGCAGGGCATATTACTTTACTCCTTGGGCTCTACCAATGGACGATTGGCCGTATGGGAATCTTTACCAGTGGAAACCAGTCTTTTTCAGATGTGATGAAGAATCCAGCAACAAGGTTTTTTCAGGTAGAGCATCCTGTCTCAATGATTTTGGCCATTATTTTGATCACGCTCGGGCATGGCATGGCCAAGAAAAATGTATCTGATGTGGAAAAATACAAAAAGGCTTTCCGTTATTTCGTTTTGGCCTTGCTGTTGATTTTGGTAGCTGTACCCTGGCCATTCAGGGAAATCGGCAGGCCATGGTTCCCAGGCATGTAATCATCTCTCATTTAGCGGGCAATCGTTTCAGCTCTACGATTTCCATTTGCTTGATATCATTTCCCTCAATGCAAAACTTAAGCAGGGTTTGTACCTTGTGCCATCCTGATCTTCCTGCAGCCCCCGGATTGAGGTGAAGGCAGTTCAATCCGGCATAAAACTGTATTAGCAGGATATGGGAATGCCCACAGATAAAAATCGTAGGTTTTGCACTGGCAATCTTTTCTTTGACCTCACCCACAAATTTGGGAGGTCTTCCTCCAATATGGGTCATCAGCACTTTCACTTGTTCTGTTTCCCATTCCAGCCATTCCGGAAGTTCATGCCTCAGTGGATGACCGTCAATATTCCCAAAAACAGCTTTTACAGGAGCGTAGGTCGACAGTTGCTCAAGTATTCCCTTCTCCCCAATGTCTCCGGCGTGCCAGATTTCATCAGCTCCTTTGCAATGGGGTAGGAATCGATCATCCAAAAAGCCATGTGTGTCTGAAAGCAGCACGATTTTTTTCATATCATTGAATATCAGATAGTTGTAATTTATTCTTATTTTTGTTTCCAGGCAGTGAAACACTGATAAATGAGGGAATTTGACGTTTCGTTAAAATATCTTAAAGTTTTTTTACTAATTCCATTGATTATCTTATCTTTGCGCTCCCAAAAACCATGGCAAAACAAGCACTCATTAAACAGGACGGTAACATCATAGAGGCGCTAAGCAATGCTATGTTCAAGGTGAAGTTAGAAAATGGACATGAGATATTGGCAACCATTTCAGGTAAGATGAGGATGCACTACATCCGTATTCTTCCCGGTGATAGGGTTGGGGTTGAGATGAGTCCATATGACTTAACAAGGGGAAGAATCATTTTCAGGTATAAATAAAAACCGCTCCAAGGAGCCCAAACCAGAGATATGAAAGTAAGAGCATCCATTAAGAAGCGCAGTGCGGATTGCAAGATTGTCCGCAGGAAAGGTAAACTCTATGTGATCAACAAGAAAAACCCTCGTTACAAGCAACGTCAGGGTTAATCTTTACTCAATCATTCAATCGAACAAATACAATAAACATCTATGGCCCGTATCGCAGGTATTGATTTGCCAAAGAACAAAAGAGGAGAAATTGGTCTCACTTACATCTATGGTATCGGAGTGTCAACTGCCCAGTACATTTTGGGAAAAGCAGGAATTGACGTAAATAAAAAAGTAAACCAGTGGGACGACGATGAACTGAATGCGATCAGGACCATCATCACCAATGAGTTCAAGGTTGAAGGTCAACTGCGTTCTGAAACACAAATGTCTATCAAGCGTTTGCTTGATATCGCTTGTTACCGTGGTCTTCGTCACCGTAAAGGACTTCCTGTAAGGGGTCAGCGTACCAAAACCAATGCCCGTACAAGAAAGGGTAAGAGGAAAACGGTTGCGGGCAAGAAAAAGGCCGCCAAGAAATAAATGAAACTGAAAAGTGGCTATGCCGCTTTTCTCTCATTATATACTGCACCAATATTTGCTATTCATCGCCGGAAATCGGGTGCAATCGAGGGTTGAACAGGGTCTGAAAAGACTGATTTTTTTTGAGTACCTAGTTTAAAAAAATTATGGCAAAAGCACAACAAAACAGCGCCAAAGCGGCTGCTAAGAAAAGAGTGGTAAAAGTTGATAGTTTCGGGGATGCCCACATCAATGCCACGTTCAACAACCTCATCATCAGTTTGACCAACAAGGCAGGACAGGTAATTTCCTGGAGCAGCGCCGGTAAAATGGGCTTCAGGGGTTCCAAGAAAAACACTCCATATGCAGCCCAGATGGCCGCACAGGATGCTTCACGTGTAGCACTTGAGGCTGGTTTGAAGAGGGTTGATGTTTATGTTAAAGGACCAGGTGCAGGTAGGGAAGGTGCCATACGTGCACTGGCCAATTCTGGTATCGAGGTTGTAATGATCAAGGACATCACTCCACTTCCACACAATGGTTGCCGTCCTCCCAAAAAGCGTCGCGTATAATTATCATCTATAACAGGGCAGGAGATTCAGTTTTATGATTTTTTAATAATCCTCTGTCATTTCTTAAAAAATCAAAACAAATTACAATGGCACGTTACACAGGTCCCAAAACAAAAATCTGCAGGAAGTTCGGTGAGCCGATCCTCGGAAATGGTAAGTATCTAGACAAAAACAGTGTTCCTCCAGGTCAGCACGGAGCATCACGCAAGCGCAAGGCGCCGAGTGAGTATTCCATCCAGCTGAAGGAAAAACAAAAGGCAAAATACACTTATGGTCTTTTGGAGCGTCAGTTCCGCAAGACGTTTGAAGAAGCTGCTCGTATCAAAGGTGTAACTGGTGAAAACCTGATCATCTTGCTTGAGTCACGCCTCGACAATACTGTTTACCGCATGGGTATTTCTCCATCCCGTCCAGCTGCACGTCAACTTGTTTCACACAAGCACGTGATGGTGAATGATGTGGTGGTTAACATCCCTTCCTATCAGTTGAAACCAGGTGATGTTATCACCATCGCTGATAAGAGCAAGGAAAGTGAGAACATCAAGTCCCTGATGAGACCAAGAAATCCAAAAATTGGATGGGTTGACTTCAGTGAGACCCAAATGTCAGGAACGTTCATTTCATTCCCTGTAAGGGAGAATGTACCTGAGAATATCAGGGAGCAACTGATCGTTGAATTGTATTCTAAGTAATCTGCCTGATGCCTTAGGGCATCCGGTTTTCATATCACCCGTTTTCCCGACACAATCGGGATTTAACAAGTAAAAGGAATTTAAATATGGCCATTTTAAATTTCCAGCAGCCGGACAAAATCGTCCTCCAGAAAGCAACCGACTTCGAAGCACAATTCGAATTCCGTCC
>CALPWM020000193.1 GCA_943327275.2 Chitinophaga pinensis | reverse complement strand
TACCACTGCCATTTACGGTGCCCGTGCAGCCAATGGAGTTGTGATGATCACCACAAAGTCTGGAAGACCGGGTAAAACACAGGCCTCCTACAACGGATCATATGGATACAGGGATGTGCCCCAATTCATGAGCGTTTTGTCGCCCTACGATTTTGTAAGGTGGCAGTATGAAAGGAGCCGCGGTTCCATTGCAGACAGTTCAAGTTTCGCAGGCACTTTTGGAACAACCTGGGATACCCTTAATGTCTACAAGAACCTCAGTCCTGTGAGCTGGCAGGATCTTGTGTTTGGACGCAATGCCAGGTTTCAAAACCACAATGCTTCGCTCAGTGGTGGAAACCAGTCTACAAGTTTTAACCTGAGCCTTACTGCCAACCGCGAAGACGGTGTTCAACTGGAATCAGGATTCGACCGAAATCTTGTCAATTTCAAATTGGACCATAAGATATCTGACAGGGTCAAGGCTGGTTTCAGTTTCAGGTATTTAGACCAAAAAATCAGGGGTGCGGGAACAACCAACAGTGGTTCCCGTTCAACCAACAGGTTAAGGCATACCATCAATTACAGGCCTTTCGAAATTCCAACGCCCAATGGTGGTATTGATGATTTTGATGAGGCCTACTTTCTTGCTTCTTCAGGAGCCATCAACCCGGTTATCCTGACACAGTCAGAATACAGGAAACAGTCCACTGCTGCCACCTACTTGAATACTTATGTGAACATCAACCTGGTCAAAAACCTTGTATTCAGGTCTACAGTGGGTTACGATAATGGAAGGGTTGGAACAGACTTGTTTTACAGCAAGATCACCTCAACCGCAAGGAACTCCGCATCACTTCCTGTAGCTTCCGTTGGTTCTCAATTCAATAGTACCATCAGCAATACCAATACACTTCAGTATACCTTGAACAATTTTAAAAAGCACCATGATTTCTCTATCCTGGCGGGTGAGGAAATGGTTGATCAGCGTTCAAACCAAAATACTGTTGAAACAAGATTTTTCCCTGCTGATATCTCAGCACGAAAAGCATTGGCCAACATGGGATTGGGGTCGGCTCCATCAGGATCTGCCCAGCCGCTGCCCACTTCATTTATCCAGCCGCCCAGCAGGATTTTCTCTTTGTTCACCAGGGCCACGTATGCCTATGATGACAAGTACCTTGCCACGGCCAACCTGAGGGCGGACAGGTCTTCAAAGTTTAGTTCTGAAAACGGAACACTGGTATTTCCTTCCGGTTCTTTGGCCTGGAGGTTGTCTCGCGAAAAATTCCTGGATGATGTCAAGTGGCTCTCAGATGCCAAGCTTCGTTTTGGATACGGTATTGTTGGTAACAACAGGATTGACAATTTACTGTATTTGCAGCTGTACGGGGTAACCGGACAGTATGCATTCAATCACTCCATCCTTCCTGGTTTTGCACCAACAGCCCTCGCCAATCCTGGCTTGAGATGGGAGCAGAATGTTACACGCAATTTCGGATTGGATCTTGCCTTCTTTAACAACCGCGTACAGTTGACTGTTGACGCTTACAAGAATTCCGCCAATGATTTGTTGCTGGCAGTTCAAATCCCCCCAACCACAGGTTACACACAGCAGATTCAGAATATTGGGGCCACCTCCAACAGGGGTGTTGAGATTCAGTTGAATGCCACCCCTATTGAAAATAAAAATTTCAGCTGGACCTCTAATTTCAACATCTCCTTTAATCAAAATAGGGTGGAAAGCCTTGGTGGTGTTGATCAAATTACGAGAACTTCCGGATGGCAGGGCAGTGATGGGGTAGATGATTATATCGTTAAAGTGGGTGAATCAACCGGGCAGATGTATGGTTTCGTAACCGATGGATTCTACAGCGTGAATGATTTTAATTACAATGCCACCACTCAAACCTATACCATCAAACCCGGCATTGCTGTCAATGGTGTGTATGGTACACCTCAGCCCGGCATGTTGAAATGGAAAGACCTCAACAAAGATGGTGTGATTACTCCTGATGGAGACCGGACCATCATTGGTAATGCCAATGCAAAGTTTACCGGAGGATGGAACAACCAGTTCAGTTACAAAAACTTTGACATGAGTGTTTTTGTGAATTTTGTTGTGGGCAATGATATCTACAATGCCAACAAGCTGGAGTGGACAGACGGAGCCTTTTCGAACCTGAACATGTTGGATATCATGAAAGACAGGTTTACCAATATCAATGACAAAGGCGAGGTCGTAAAAGATCCTGCAGCCCTTACTGCATTGAATGCCAATGCAAAAATATGGTCACCCGTGCGTGTGCAGCGTTGGTGGTTGCATTCATGGGCTGTTGAAGACGGAAGTTATCTCCGCATCAATAACCTTACCCTGGGCTACACGCTTCCAAAAACCATCTCGCAGAAACACAAGATTTCCAGTCTTCGTTTTTTCGGGACGGTCAACAACCTTGCTACCCTTACCGGTTATTCAGGATATGATCCTGACGTAACAGCAAGGAGGAATGATCCTTTGACCCCTGGTGTTGATTTTGCTGCTTATCCACGTTCCAGAACCTGGGTATTTGGCTTGAACCTTTCTTTCTAATCTACTTAATGTGCAACATATGAAATCGAACAATTTACTCTTTCGTTCCGGGTTGCTTCTGATGACCTGCTCGATATTGATCTTGCAATCATGTAAAAAATATACAGAGGTAGCGCCTGTTTCACAGTACAGCATTCCTGATGCATTCTCTGATCCCTCCAATGCCTTCAATGCCTTGGTAGGCGTTTATGATGAATTGCAGGGAGACAACGGATATGGCATCCGCATCAGCATGTACTATCCTTATGATACCGATGAGGCCATTGTCAGTGGAAATATTGACAACGGCAGAAGGGGTGTGGGCCGCTATCAGCTTTTGTTGACCAACTCAGAAATCGCCAATCCTTTCAGGCAATTGTACCGGGGTATCGAAAAAGCAAACCTTTGTATTGAGCAGATTCCCTTGATGAAACAATATACCAATGGAACGGATGCAGAGAAAAGAGAACTCAGAAGATTGCATGGGGAAGCCCTTACCCTGCGTGCACAATTTTACATGGAATTGATCCGCAACTGGGGAGATGTTCCTGCTCCAATGGTCCCTGCTTACAAGCAGCCTGAGCTTTTTATCCCTCAGGCCAACAGGGATTCTACCTATGATATCATCCTTGCTGATCTTGCTACTGCAAAAAATTTGCTGCCATGGAGAACTGAGGCAGGGCCTCGCAATGAAAGGATTACAAAAGCTGCAGCAATGGCTTTGAGGGCCAGGATTGCATTGGCTAGAGGTGGATTCTCCCTTCGTTCCAATGCAAGGATGGAAAGGCCTGCAGATTTTCTCAAGTATTATCAGATAACCAAACAGGAATGTGAAGAGCTGATGGCAAGAAGGGATCAGCATACCCTGAATCCAAGCTATTCGGATGTATGGAGGAAGGTGACTTCTTTCACCTATGATCCTTTTGGAGAAATCATTTTTGAAGTAGGTGCAGGCGGCGGCAACAGCAACAGCGACAGCAGGATGGGTAACTATGACGGGCCCAACCTGAGCAATGCATCTCGCTTTGGTGCAGGTGGTGGTGGAATTGTGATCTTGCCCAATTATTTTTATGCATTCGATTCTGTAGATACCCGCAGGGATGTTACCATCACACATTATCAGGTAACTTCTGCCACCAACATCAAGAGCCAGCGCAGGCTTGGAGAATTGAATACAGGAAAGTACCGCCGCGATTGGAGAAACCCTTTGCTTCCGGGAACTGTGCTGAACTTGGGATACAATTGGTCATTGATTCGCTTTTCTGATGTATTGTTGATGTTTGCAGAAGCTGTCAATGAGATCAGTGGTGCTCCTACAACACAGGCCATTGCTGCCTATGAGGAAGTACGCAGAAGAGCATTCAGTGGAAATGTGGCATTGATCGGAACAACACCAACAACCAAGGCTGGATTTTTCAATGCCATTGTGAATGAAAGGTTTTTGGAATTTGGCCATGAAGGCATCAGGAAATTTGACCTGCTCCGCTGGAACCTGCTCACTGCAAAAATTGCTGAGGCCCGTGCCAACATACAATTGATCCGAGACAGGAGAGCCCCTTACGACAGGGTGCCTCAGTACATCTACTGGAGAAACAATGGGGAAGAAGTTCAGTTTTTTGCCGGCACCAATACAGCACCAACTGCTCAGCCATTCTGGAGAGCAACACAGATTCCCAATCCTGTAACCGGATGGACCAGGACTGATTGGGCACAACAGTTGACAACTGCTCAAATTGATGGCAAGCAGTTATGGGAAGGCATGGCTTCATTTTTTGTTCCAGGTAAAAGTGAGCTGTTCCCATTTGATCAGGCAACCCTCACTTCTTATCAAGGTAAGCTGAAGCAAAATCCCGGATATTAATTAAATTATAACTTGCAGGTGGTCATTGATTGACCACCTGTTTTTTATTTCCATGACAAAATCAAATTGCCCCATTTTATTGTTGCTGCTCACATGTCTTTTTTTTGGCAAGGACTCTTTGGCCCAACATGAGCGTCCTATTGCTTTTCCTGGGGCAGAAGGGTTTGGCAAGTACGCAGTTGGCGGTCGTGGAGGAAAGACATTGGTGGTATCCAACCTCAATGATGATGGTCCTGGC
>CALPWM020000192.1 GCA_943327275.2 Chitinophaga pinensis | reverse complement strand
ACTCATTATATCATTGGTTCTGTAGTTGGTCCACACCCATATCCGGACATGGTTTCAAGGTTTCAGTCGGTCATCAGCCAGGAGATGCGGTCCCAATTGTTTGAAAAAACCGGAACGGAATTGCCCACCCGTGTGATTGCCTGTGTTGGTGGTGGAAGCAATGCAGCAGGGGCTTTCTATCATTTTCTGGACGAACCCAGTGTTGAGATTGTTGCAGTAGAAGCAGCAGGTCATGGGGTAAATTCCGGCATGAGCGCAGCCACCACCCAACTGGGTGTTCCAGGCATTCTTCATGGCAGCAAGAGCATCGTGATGCAAACCACAGACGGACAGGTGGTAGAGCCACACAGCATTTCAGCAGGCTTGGATTATCCTGGCATTGGCCCGATGCATGCGCATCTTTATACCAGTGGCCGTGCAAAGTTCATGAGTGCAACGGATGAAGAGGCCCTCAAATGGGCATTCGAAATTTCCAGGGTGGAAGGCATTATTCCTGCACTGGAAACTGCCCATGCTTTTGCTGTATTGGATCAGTTGGGGATGAAGCAGGAGGATGTATCTGTGATCTGCCTGAGTGGAAGGGGAGACAAAGACCTGGGCACTTACATGAATGCATTGAATGAACAATAAACGAGATGGGATATGAGCAGAATCAAAGATTTGTTTGAGCGAAAAAAAGAGAATGTACTGAATGTATATTTTACCGCAGGTTATCCTTCACTGGAAAGCACTTTGGAAATCATGTCGGCTTTGCAAGATGCCGGGGTTGACCTGATTGAACTGGGCATGCCTTACAGCGATCCGCTCGCTGATGGCCCGGTGATACAGGAAAGCAGTTTGATTGCTTTGGACAATGGCATGACCATTGCCAAACTTTTTGAGCAGCTGAAAAGTTTTCGTGAGAAGATCCATGTGCCCGTTGTGTTGATGGGGTACATGAATCCTGTGTTGCAATATGGATTTGAAAAATTCTGCGCAGATGCTGCAGCTGTTGGTATAGATGGTCTAATCCTGCCTGATCTACCTCCTTTGGAATTTGAACAATCGCACGGAGCCATCGTAAAAAAACATGCATTGGATTTTATTTTTCTTGTTACTCCTGAAACCAGTGAGGAAAGGGTTCGCAAATTGGATGGACTCAGTTCCGGATTTCTTTATGCTGTTTCGTCCTCTTCTACAACAGGAAAGGAAAAGAATTTTGATGATGTCATCGCCTATCTCAAAAGGCTTCGATCATATCAATTGGCCAATCCGGTGCTGGTAGGCTTTGGTATCAAAGACAAGGAGACCTTTGGGGCAGTTGCCCCTTTTGCCAATGGTGCTATCATCGGCTCTGCCTTCATCAAAGCAATATCGGCAGGAGAGAATCCGAAATCAGCTACACAGGACTTTATCAGTGCTGTGCTAAACTAAACCAATGAAACTCGTCATCATCAAATACAATGCAGGCAACGTGCGGTCGGTTCAATTTGCTTTGGAGCGATTGGCCGTAGAACCCCTGCTGACAGAAGATCCTGTAGAGATTTTGTCTGCTGACCGCATCATTTTTCCTGGCGTGGGGGAAGCCAGCTCTGCCATGGCATACCTAAAAGAAAGGGGATTGGACAAGGTGATCTTGGATGCGAAACAACCTTTCTTAGGGATTTGTCTGGGCATGCAACTCATGTGTGCGCATTCTGAAGAAAATGATACTCCTTGTTTGGATATTTTTCAGGAAAAAGTAAAGCGTTTTGTTGCTGATCAACCCCATCTCAAAATCCCACAAATTGGCTGGAACAACATCCATGGCCTAAAAACACCTTTGTTCAGGGATGTTGAAGAAAACAGCCATTGTTATTTTGTACACAGTTATTATGCAAGCCTGGGCGATCATACCATCGCAAGGACGGATTATTGTGGCGGATTCAGTGCCGCACTGCAGACCAGGAATTATTATGGAGTCCAGTTTCATCCTGAAAAAAGTGCGGAAGTTGGATCAGCCATTATCAAGAACTTTTTAAATATCATTTAAAGGATGCAAATCATTCCTGCCATAGACATCATTGATGGTAAATGTGTTCGGCTTACCGAAGGCGATTACCAGCAAAAAACGGAATATTCCTCATCTCCTCTCGAGATGGCGAAAATATATGAGGCCAATGGCATCACACGGCTCCATCTGGTTGATTTGGATGGTGCAAAGGCTGGAAAGGTGACCAACTGGAAAGTTGCGGAAGACATTGCAACACAGACCAATCTTGTTGTTGATTTCGGTGGCGGAGTGAAGACCCGGGAAGAAGTTGAGCGAATCATCGCCATGGGAATTGAATATGTTACGGTTGGAAGCATTGCAGCAAAACAACCCGAAGTCTTCAGGGAATGGATCACCAGTTTCGGGCCTTCCCGTTTCATGCTAGGGGCTGATGTGAAAGATGAAATGATTATGGTAAGTGGCTGGTTTGAACAATCAACCATCCAATTGCTGCCATTCATTGCATCCTACATGGAATTGGGCATCAGGAATGTCTTTTGTACAGACATTAGCAAGGACGGACGTTTGGAAGGTCCATCAACCGCTTTGTATGCCAAGATCAAACAACAATTTCCAGACCTGTTTTTGATCGCCAGTGGCGGGGTTGCTGTCATGGATGACCTTTATGATCTTGCGACTGCAGGCTGTGATGGCGCCATCATCGGCAAGGCCATTTACGAGAATAGGATTTCCATTGAATCCCTCAAAGCATTCAACAAAAAATCTGAAAACAAATGCTAACGAAGCGCATCATACCCTGTTTAGACATCAAAGATGGTCGTACGGTTAAGGGTACGAATTTTATTGACCTGCGCGATGCAGGAGATCCCGTTGAGTTGGCCGCGCTCTATGCTGAACAAGGAGCGGATGAATTGGTTTTCCTTGACATCACTGCAACAAATGAGAAAAGGAAAACTCTGGCAGCATTGGTAGATCGCATCGCCCACAGGATCAATATTCCTTTTACGGTTGGTGGAGGCATCTCTTCTGTAGAAGATGTTCGTGTTTTGCTGGATAGCGGGGCAGACAAGATATCAGTCAATACGGCTGCCTTCAGAGACCCGGAATTGATCAACCGGCTTGCCGCTGAATTTGGAAGCCAGTGCGTGGTACTCGCCATTGATGCCAAGAAGGGGGAGGACGGAGAATGGTATGTTTACTTGAATGGAGGAAGGTTGGCAACTGATAAAAAATGCCTCGATTGGGCCACGGAAGGCGTGCAACGTGGGGCCGGGGAAATCCTCTTGACTTCGATGGACCATGACGGCACCAAGGCTGGATTTGCAAAGGAAATTACAGGTTTGGTTTCAGGTTCAGTCAACGTGCCTGTTATCGCCTCTGGTGGAGGCGGAGCCCCGGAACATTTTGCCGATATTCTGGATGGACATGCAGACGCCGCATTGGCTGCCAGCATTTTTCATTTTCGCGAAGTATCCATCCCAGAACTCAAATCATACCTCAGACAAGCGGGTATTCCGGTAAGATAACCCGGATATTGACTAATTTTACAAAGAAATGGAGCAGAACATGGATTTCAACAAGTTTTCAGATGGCCTGATGCCTGCCATCATCCAGGATGTAGAAACCGGCAAAGTATTGATGCTGGGATACATGAACCTGGAAGCATTCAATGAAACCTTGTCTTCCGGAAAGATTTGTTTTTACAGTCGATCCAAGGCCCGCCTTTGGACGAAAGGAGAGGAGAGCGGTAACTTTCTTCACCTAAAATCATATGCCCTGGATTGCGACCAGGATGCCCTGCTATTCAAGGTCAAACCTGCTGGTCCGGTATGCCATACAGGGGCAGATACCTGCTGGGACGAGGTCAATGTTGCAGAGGATTTTCTTGTACACTTGGAGGGTATCATTGAACTGAGAAAAAACAGTGAGGATGAAAATTCTTACATCAGATCGCTGTTCAAGAAAGGCATCAACAAGATCGCCCAGAAAGTGGGTGAAGAGGCTGTAGAAGTGGTGATTGAAGCCAAGGATAACGATGACGAAAAATTTCTAAACGAGTCGGCTGATCTGCTTTTTCACTATTTGCTTTTGCTTAACAGCAAAGGTTTTAATTTAGCGCAGGTAAAAGAAATTCTGAAACAAAGACATAAAAAATGAGAACAATCCTTTCCATACTCCTGATACTTCCTGCATTGGTATTTGCCCAAGAAGGAAATTATTCCATCAAAGGAATTTTAAAAGGCATGCCAGATAAAACTGAACTGGTGCTGAAGAACGAAGAAGTCAGTCCGGAACCTTTGGCCACCATTGTTTCAAAAGGAGACCAGTTCCAGGTAGCTGGAAAGTTGAAGGAGCCTGGGCTTTACCAGCTCGCTGCTAAGAATGGCCAACAAAAAATGTTCATCTTTTTGGATGCATCAGCAATAGCCGTTGAAGGTGATTTTGCCGTGCTTCAAAATGCAAAAGTAACGGGTTCCAAGACCCATGATGATTTTGTGGTGTTCAACAATACCTTCAACCCACTTTTTGCAAAGCTCAGTTCATATGCACAGCAGCTGAACCAGAACCCCAACAATGAAAATGCTGCGCTAAAAAAGAATTATGCCGATGTGGTAGCAGAAGTAAACATACAAACGGATAAATTCATTGGTGATCATCCCGGATCTCCCGTTTCACCTTTTGTTTT
>CALPWM020000191.1 GCA_943327275.2 Chitinophaga pinensis | reverse complement strand
TCAAAATCATCATCATCTTCCTCTTTCTTCTTCGACTTTGGTGCTGACTTTGCAGCTTTTGAAGAAGCTTCACTTCCTGAAGGTGTAGCGGTAACCTTTTTTTCTTTTATTGACTTTGCCATGGCAACATGCGATTTACACTGTAAAATTTCTGAGACTTTTTTACTTGACCAAATATTTTGAAAATATTTTTTCTTTTCATGCCGATTACTAGGCTTTGATGATCTGATCCCGCTCTGGACCATTGGAAATATAGCTGACATCAACACCCAAATAGCCATTGATGAACTCAATATAATTCTTCATTGGCTGTGGAAGACTCGCATTGTCCCTGATCTTTGTTATATCTGTTTGCCACCCTGCAAACTGCTCATAATGGGGGGCTATAGGCATTTTCGACATCTGGTACGGAACTGCTTTCTGTTGTTTTCCATCGATACCATAACTGGTACAAACAGAAAGTTCCTCAAAGGCATCGAGCACATCCGCCTTGGTCATGACAATCTGTGTTACACCATTGACCATGCAAGCGAAATTCAAAGCAACAAGGTCAATCCATCCACACCTGCGTGGCCTTCCGGTGGTGGCACCAAATTCACTGCCGATTTTTCTCAGGCGCTCGCCAGTTTCATCGTGCAATTCTGTTGGAAAAGGTCCGCTACCGACCCTGGTACAATATGCCTTGGTAACACCAATGACTTCCTTGATTTTCTGGGGTGCAATGCCCAATCCTGTACAAACACCTGCAGAAATGGTGTTGGAGGAAGTGACAAATGGAAATGTTCCGAAGTCAACATCCAGCATACTTCCTTGAGCACCTTCCGCGAGTACTTTTTTGCCTTCCCTGATTTTTTCGTTGATGAAATATTCACCATTCACAATCTTCAAACTGCGCATGAATTCAATGGCCTCAAAAAATTCCTCTTCCCACTCGCTGATATCCTCATTGAAACCAAAAGAATCAAGCAATCTTTGGTGCTTCATCCTGAGTTTGATGTACTGGGTTGTAAAATTCTTATCCAACAAATCTCCCACCCTCAAACCGTTCCTGCCTGTTTTATCCATGTATGCAGGACCTATACCTTTCAGTGTGGATCCAATCTTCTCATTTCCTTTGGAAAGCTCAGAAGCTTTATCCAGGGCCCTGTGAGAAGGCAGAATAAGATGAGTTCTTTCTGCAACATAGAGATGCTTACGACCATCTATCCCAAAGGCAGCTACCTTATCGTACTCTTTTTTCAATGTAACTGCATCCAAAACAACACCATTGCCAATGAGGTTGGTGGTGTTTTCATGAAAAATTCCTGATGGAATCTGGTGCAGCACCACTTTTTGACCATTGACATACAAAGTATGGCCAGCGTTTGGACCTCCCTGGAACCGGGCTATGATGTCATACTTTGGTGCAAAATAATCTACAATCTTCCCTTTTCCTTCGTCGCCCCACTGCAGGCCTAGTAGTACATCAACCATAAAATTGTTTAGCTGTTAAGTGGCAAATTTAATAGAATGAAGCAAAAGGCGGAAAAATAAATATCCTCATTTACACATCAACGTCGTAACGCTGCACAGACTGTATTCCTGGCAGTTCCCTGAGCTTGACAAAAAGCATGTCCAACTCATCCTTGTCGTGGACATAGATCCTGATATTGCCTTCAAAGATGCCTTCCTTGGCTTCTACAGTGATAGCGCTGATGTTGATGCGAAGCTCCCCTGAAATCAGGTTGGTAATCTTGTGGATGACGCCCACGTCGTCTAACCCGGTAATCTTCAGACCCGTCAGGAAGGATATTTCCTTGTTCTTGGCCCACTTGGTCTTCACAATCCTGTGTCCAAAGCTGGACAAAAGCCTGGTGGCATTGGGGCAATTGATCCTGTGGATGATCAGCCCTTTACCGGTAGAAACAAAACCAAACACATCGTCTCCAGGGATGGGCTTGCAGCAATTGGCTAGTGTATACACAATCCTGTCACTGCTTTCTCCAAAAATAATCAGTTCAGTATCTTTTTTGACCTCGTGCTTTGCAGGAAGTTGATCTGGTTTTTCAGGCTCAGGCTTTTTGATGCGGATCAGTTCGAGCTTGTCTCCTCTCACCATGAACTCACTGAGCTCTTTGAGATTGATTTTCTTGATGGCAATCTGGTAAAAAAGATCAAGCACTGAAGGAAGTTTGTAAAAAGTTGCCAGCTCATCGAGATTGTGCTGCGTCATGGCAGCACCAATGGCCAACAATTTTTTTTCTGCAAAATATTTCCCGTCTTCTGCTACTTTTCTTTTTTCTTCTTTCAACGCATCCTTGATCCTGTTCCGGGCCTTGGCCGTGACTACCATGGAAAGCCAGTCTTCAGTGGGCTTTTGTTTGTTGGAGGTGATCACCTCAAGCTGGTCTCCACTCCGCAATTTGTGGCTGATGGGAACCAGTTTGTGGTTCACCTTGGCACCAATGCATTTGGAACCAATGGCAGAGTGTATAGAGAAAGCAAAATCAAGTGCAGTAGACCCAACGGGAAGCATCTTGACATCTCCCTTGGGCGTGTAGACGTATATTTCCTCAGAGAGAAAAGAGGTCTTGAAATCATGAAGAAAATCAATTGAACTGATGTCCTCGCTACCCAGAACTTCTTTGATCTGCGAAAACCAAATATCAAAACGGTCTTCTTCCCCTCCCCCTTCTTTGTATTTCCAATGGGCGGCCAATCCTTTTTCAGCAATCTCATTCATCCGTTTAGATCGGATCTGCACTTCCACCCATTTCCCCTGTGGGCCCATCACGGTGGTGTGCAATGCTTCATACCCATTCGACTTGGGATTGCTCAACCAGTCGCGAAGCCTTTCTGGTGCTGGATTGTACATGTCAGTAACAAATGAGTAGACCTTCCAACAGGCCTCTTTTTCCATATCAGAAGGAGTATCAACAATGACGCGGATGGCAAAAAGATCATATACTTCCTCAAACTCCACGTTCTTTTTCTTCATCTTGTTCCAGATGGAGTTGATGGATTTTGGACGACCATAGATTTCATATTCAAACCCTCCCTTGTCCAAACGCTCCCTCACCGGCTTGATGAATTCATTGATGTACCTTGATCTTTCCCTTTTTGTATCTGCCAGCTTTCGGGCAATGCTGCGGTAAATATCTGGCTCGAGGTATTTCATGGCCAGGTCTTCCATCTCGGTTTTGATGATGTAAAGCCCCATCCTGTGTGCCAAAGGCGCATATACGTAAACTGTTTCTGAAGAGACCTTGAGCTGCTTGTCGCGCTTCATGCTGTCCAATGTCCGCATGTTGTGCATCCGGTCAGCAAGCTTGATCAGGATAACCCGTGGATCGTCCGTGAGGGTCAGGAGAATTTTCCTGAAATTCTCAGCTTGCTGGGTGGTGTTCTTGTCCACCACGGTGGCAATCTTGGTAAGCCCATCGATGATTTTGGTAATTTCAGTGCCGAACTCTCGCTGGATGTCTTCAAGGGTGATGTCGGTGTCCTCTACCGTATCATGCAGCAAGGCACAAATGGTTGAACGAACACCCAGACCGATTTCCTCCACACAGATCATCGCCACTGCCAGAGGATGAAAGATGTATGGCTCTCCACTTTTTCGCCTCATGGTCTTGTGTGCCTCGACGGCCATCTCGAAGGCAGAACGGACCAATTCCTTGTCTCCTGTCTTTAATTTGGGCTTCAATACCCGCAGCAATGCCCTGTACCGGCGAACAATCTCCTTCTTCTCCTGCTCCTCAGTAAGGTCATATTCAGGCTGAACCATATCTTTTTCCAAAGCATCCATTGCATCAAATTTACTAAAATCGTTTTGATTCAGTTTTTTTCATCTGAAACTGCTACCTTTGCCACCCAATTTGAAAAGAGACAACTGTCTGCAACGCAGACAGCCCAAAATGCGGGTGTGGTGAAATTGGTAGACACGCCAGACTTAGGATCTGGTGCTGCGAGGCTTGGGGGTTCGAGTCCCTCCACCCGCACTTCTCTTTTCTCAATACAAAAAAGTATGGCAACAATCAACCGGGAGCCAATTGCTCCCCTTCACGAAAAGATCACAGTAACTGTTTCTCCCTCAGATTACAACTCCAGCTACGAAACATCCCTGAAGAAATACGCCAAGTCTGCCAACATTCCTGGCTTCAGGAAAGGCATGGTTCCAACCGGTGTCGTAAAAAAAATGTACGGTGCTTCAGTGTTTGCTGAAGAGGTATTGAAGTCTATTGAAAATGAATTGATGCAATACCTTCAACAGGAAAACATTTCCTACCTCGGACAGCCGATTCCGGAGGATGCCAACGATCCAGCCATGTTCAACCACAACGAACCGAAGGATTACAGCTTCTCTTTTGAAATTGGACTGAAGCCTGAATTTACCCTCCCCAATCTGGCTTCAACCCCCACTACCCTGCATGTGGTAGAGGCGACTGATGAAATGATTGAAGAAGAAATTGACAGGATCAGCCGCCGTCTGGGCAAAATGACAGAGCCTGAAACGGTGACCAATGAAGAAGACGTGCTGAATGTTTCCTTTCAAAAATCTGACGCTACTGGTGCTGTTGAAGAAGGCGTTGAGAAGAAAGAAAACTCACTTTTGTTGAAATATTTCAGTGCAACCACCAGGGCGGAATTGATGGGAAAGAAAAAAGACGAATCAATTGTCATCCAGCTCTC
>CALPWM020000190.1 GCA_943327275.2 Chitinophaga pinensis | reverse complement strand
GGATGACCACTGAGGAACATGCCTGTTACATCTTTTTCCTTATCCAGTATTTCGGTCAATGACCAAGGCGGGCAATCAGGAACCTTGGGTGGGGGGATTTCCTGGACCAGTGAGAGGTCTCCAAACAGTGTATTTTGGTTGGAGTTGGACTGGCCCTGCCAGATATTGCCGTATTTGATAATCTTCTCCAGGCCATTGGAACTGTCTCCTGGTGGCTGAAAGAAATACTGGGCCCTGTGCAACTCCGGGAAACAGTCGAAAGTCCCGGACATTGCGAGGCTCTCCAATGATTTTTTGTTTACAGTTCTTTGATTGACCCTTTTGACCAATTCATAAATGGAAACGTAATGACCATTTTTCTCTCTTTCTTCAATGATGGACTCCACGGCCGCTTCTCCAACACCTTTCAGTCCTCCAAGACCTATCCTGATTTCACCTTTCTTGTTCACTGCAAAACTCTGAAGTGATTCATTAATATCTGGTCCTAGAACATTGAGCCCCATTCTTTTACACTCTTCCATAAAGAAGGTGATCTTTTCTATGGATCCAGCATGGTTCAGCACTGCCGCCATGAATTCTGAGGGATAATGTGATTTCAGATAAGCTGTCTGGTAGGCGATAAATGCATAACAGGTACTGTGAGATTTATTGAAGGCATATTGCGCAAAGGCTTCCCAGTCTGTCCAGATTTTCTGCAGTTTATCTTCCGGAAATCCTTTTACCAATGCATTTCCAATGAATTGCCCCTTCATTTTATCAAGGACCGATTTTTGCTTTTTACCCATGGCCTTTCGCAATACATCGGCATCACCCTTGCTGAATCCGGCAAGTTTTTGTGCCAGCAACATCACCTGCTCCTGGTATACTGTGATTCCATAGGTTTCCTCCAGGTATTCCTGCATTTCATCCAGGTCATAGGAAATCGCCTCGCGACCGTGTTTTCTGTTGATGAAGTTGGGGATGTATTCCAATGGGCCCGGCCTGTAGAGCGCATTCATCGCAATCAGGTCTTCAAACTTATCAGGCTTGAGGTCGCGCAGGTATTTTTGCATCCCAGGGCTTTCAAACTGAAAGGTGCCAATGGTTTCCCCGAGTTGGTAAAGCCTGAAAGCCTTTTCATCATCCAACGGTATCTTGTCTATATCGATTTCGATACCATAATTCATTTTGATTAGCGCTAGGGATGTTTTGATCACATTCAGCGTCTTCAATCCCAGGAAGTCCATCTTGATTACACCAGCATCCTCAATCACACTTCCCTCAATTTGTGTGACCCACATGGGTGAATCCTTGGCGATACACACGGGAAGCAGATCTGTCAAATCCCTGGGGGCAATGATGATGCCTGCAGCATGTATACCGGTATTCCGCACCGATCCTTCGAGGATCTCTGCCTCGTGCAGTACCTGGCTTCTGATGTCTGTGCCACCATAAATATCGCGGAGCATCTTGGCATTTTCAATCTCATCCTGGTTCAGCGATTCTTTTTCAATAAGGCTGTCATCGCCTTTGAGCGAAGCATGCAAAAGCCTTTTGAGGCTAATACCCGGTTTTTCCGGTACCAGCTTTGCGAGGATATTGGATTCAATCAATGGGAGATCCATTGTCCTGGCAACATCCTTGATGCTCATTTTGGCGGCCATTGTACCGTAGGTGACAATTTGTGCTACCTGATTCTTCCCATATTTGTCTACCACATAGTCGATCACTTTCTGCCTTCCTTCATCATCGAAGTCCGTATCAATATCGGGCATGGACTTTCTGTCTGGATTGAGGAAACGCTCGAACAGGAGCTTGTATTTGATGGGGTCAATATTGGTGATGCCGATGCAAAATGCCACAACGCTACCTGCCGCAGATCCCCTTCCAGGGCCGATAAATACACCAAGATCCCTTCCTGCCTTGATGAAGTCGGATACGATGAGGAAGTAACCGGCAAACCCCATGGTCTTGATGGTGAACAACTCAAAATTGAGGCGTTCTTCGATTTCTGGGGTGATGACATCGTATCTTTTTTTTGCCCCTTCCCAAGTGATGTGTTCAAGATATTCATCCTGCGTAGCAAAACTCTTGGGCACAACGAAATGGGGGAGAAGGATATCCCTTTTGAGGTCCAGCACCTGGACTTTGTCTACAATTTCGTTGGTATTGTCGATGGCCTCTTCAAGGTCATGAAATACTGAAGTCATTTCAGCGGTGGTCTTGAAGTAGAACTGGTCATTTGGAAACGCAAACCGCTTGTTCTTCAGGCTGACATCATCATCTGAGAACTCTCTTGCTGCGGGAGTGGCTACTTTTTCCCCTGTATTGATACAGAGGAGGATATCATGAGCGTTGAAGTCTTTTTGGTCAACATAATGGGAGTCGTTGGAGGCAATGACCTTTACGTTGTATTTTTTGGCAAACTTGAGCAGTACCTGGTTCACTTTTTCTTGCTCTGGCATGCCATGCCGCTGGAGTTCAACATAGTAGTCATCCTGAAAAATATTCAACCACCATTTGAACTCATTCTCCCCGTCTTGTTCTCCTTTTCGCATGATGGTCTGCGGAACCAAGGCACCAAGGCAACAAGTGGTTGCGATAAGACCTTCATGATACTTGTGAATCAGCTCTTTATCAATTCTTGGATACTTGCTATACATCCCTTCAATGTATCCAAGGGAGGTCAGTTTTACCAAGTTTTTATACCCTATATCGTTTTTGGCCAGGAGGATTTGATGGTGTCTGGGGTCCTTCTCTTCCTTCGAAAATGTTTTCCTGTGCCTGTTCTCAGTAATGTAAAATTCACATCCAACGATGGGTTTTACCTTCAAAGGACTATTTTTGTCGTTCGGATCGGTGTGGTGTTTGTGCGCTTCCGCAACAAATTGGAAGACCCCAAACATGTTACCATGGTCTGAAATGGCCAGTCCGGGCATGTTGTCATTGATGGCCTTCTTGTACAAGGCGCCAATGCTTGCTGCACCATCCAGCAAAGAATATTGGGTATGAACGTGTAGATGTGAGAAACGTGACATGGTAGTTCTAGTGGGGAGAAGAGATCAAATTTCGTAAATAAACAGCAAAAGCAGGAAAGGGTTTTTCCACAACTTGAATGAAATTGAACCACAATCAAATATTGTTCTTCTTCTGTTTAGCAGGTTTGTTGCAATCCTGTGCCCTGTTCAAGGCATCTCCCGTCAAAAAAAATGCAACAAGGAATTCTCCTTTTTTTGATGATATTGCTATTTCCCTCAACCCTAAAGGACTAAAATCTGATCAATCTCAGGAAAGGCCCAATGCTGCCATCGGTTTTATCGATGATAAATCATCAATGGGCTACTTGAATGATTTGCAGGGAATAGAATATATCCCGCCGGTTGTTTTCAGGTATGCTGTTTTACTCAATATCGAGGTAGAAAAATTAACCAACAAAAAACTCATAGAATATGTCCACCAGTGGTGGGCAGTTCCTTACCGGATCGGCGGTAACTCAAAAGAGGGAATTGACTGCTCTGCCTTTGTGCAAGGTCTTACCAACGAAGCCTTTGGCATATCCCTTCCCCGAACATCAAGGGAACAGGCGGATTTTTGCAAAGAGATTTCAAAAGAGAATTTGAAGGAGGGAGACCTGGTTTTCTTTGCTGACGGCAGGAGCATTTCCCACGTTGGCATGTATATTTCGAACAACAAGTTTGTTCATGCATCCACTTCCATGGGTGTGGTAATCAGTGACTTGGATGAGGCTTACTGGAGCAGAAGATTTGTCAAAGCAGGCCGTCTACTGTAGTGCTGAAAATCCAACAAAGAAATTCTTATCAGGCTCAAAACTGTTGATGGTTGAATTGCCTTTGTATGTTTTCCATGTTGTAACGGGTTCAATCCAAACTGGCTTTCCGTCTACCATCACCCTGAGGGGAATATTAAAATTATTGTTGCAGTCGGACCACCTGTATTTGATCTTATTTCCGTTTTTCTGTATTTCCAGGGTTGGTATTTTGGTTGAACGCAGGTACTGGTCAAAAAGGGGACTGAGGTCCCGCTTCAGCTGTTCGCTCCAGAATTGCTCTACGGCTGCAGAAGTGGTGGTGGCATGATAAAAGCGTTTGTTCATCTCTCTTAAGGCCATCCTGAATTTTTCATCGTCATCAAACAGCTGACGGATCAGGTGCACCAGGTTGCCGCCTTTGTAATACATGTCTCCTGAACCTTCTTCATTCACGCCATATTTTCCAATGATGGGCAAATCATTTTGTACCAATTTTCTGGTGCCCTGTACGTATGCATTTCCGGCATCTTTCCCATAATGATGGGTTGTGAAGATGGTTTCTGAATAGTTGGTAAAACCTTCATGCACCCACATGTCAGCCACTTCATTGGTGGTGATGTTGTTGCCAAACCATTCATGTCCACTTTCGTGTACGATGATGAAATCCCAGTTCAGTCCCCATCCACTTCCAGAGAGGTCTCGCCCCCTGTAACCGTTTTGAAATCCATTGCCATAGGCAACGGCACTCTGGTGTTCCATGCCAAGATGCGGCGCTTCAACGAGCTTGAAGCCATCCTCATAAAATGGATAATGCCCGAACCAATGTTCAAATGCCTGCAGCATGGGCTTAACCTGGGCAAACTGTTTTTTGGCTTTGTCCAGATTATAGTCAAGAACCCAGTAATCACAGTCGAGTTTTCCTTT
>CALPWM020000189.1 GCA_943327275.2 Chitinophaga pinensis | reverse complement strand
GGTCAGTTTTTCTTTGGCAGTTTCAGACAGGTTCTTGGCTTTTCCTCCCTCCATTGGCATGACTGGCTTGGGATCAGCCTTTTTATCGACAGATTTTTCTGTAAGCGACTGCTGATTGGACTTGGGAAGCGTATTTGATTTATCCTCCGTAGGTTTCTTGGTGGAAGGAACTGGTTTTGGATCTACCTGCACAGCAATTTTTTGTTGAGCCGGATTGGTTTCTGTTTTTTTCGGACTGATTTTTTCGTCCTTCTTTGTTGTTGGGGGAGTTGTGACCAACAATTTTCTTTCCAATGAGGTATTCCCCTTTCCGCAGTCACTCCCTTTTTCTACGGGTTTCCATTTGCCCAAAAGGATTTCTTTGTCAGCTTGTTTCAGATAGGTCAGTTCATGCGATTGATGGCAATTTTTGAAATCAGGTGGTGTATTTGTTTTTACTGTTTCAACCTCATTGACAGAAAGTGATTTGCTGCCCTTGTCAAAACTTCCTTTTAGTCTGCAAATCACAAAATAGCGTTTGCCGGACATGGAAAAATAAGTGTAAGAATAGCCACTTACCTGTGTTCCATTTACCTCAATTTCCAGCACATAATCGGTGGTTGACCCAGAAGGGTCATCTGCAGAAGTGAATCCACCAATCCATTGTCCGCTCATTTTCTGGGCTGCTGCATCCTGAAACCCAAACATCAACAATGAGAAAATAAAAAGGCTAAATACCCTTGAAAATGCTCCAATTTTAGGACAAAACGAATGCTTTTTCATCTTATTGATACACAATTCCATTTTTTTAATCACAACAATGCAAATTATTCTGAATTCAAGAGGGGCTTACCCAATACTTCGTTAAATTTGTTATTAATTAAGCATTCAAATTCAACAGTATTTAAAAAATGGTCAATATTCAATTTCCGGATGGTGCAGTAAGAAGCTATGAACTGGGCATAACTCCCATGGCCGTAGCAAAGGGTATTTCAGAGGGGTTGGCAAAAAAAGTCATTGCTGCATCTATCGATGGTGTTGTCAGTGATGCCTCAACTCCCATCAACAAGGATGCAGCTTTAAAACTCATCACATGGGACGATGCTGACGGAAAATCAACGTTTTGGCATTCTACTGCTCACCTTCTTGCAGAGGCGGTTGAAGCCACTTTTCCAGGGGTGAAATTTTGGGTAGGACCCGCCATTGACAGGGGTTTTTATTATGACATGGATCTTGGTGGCAAAACAATTTCTGAAGAGGAGTTGTCCAATCTTGAAAAAAAGATGGGAGAGCTGGCCAAGCAGAACAATATTTTCATTCGCAAGCAGATCTCCAAAGATGATGCCATTGCCTATTTTGCCGAAAAAGGGGATGAGTATAAACTGGATCTGCTGCAAGGTCTCACGGATGGAGAAATCAGTTTTTATACCCAGGGTGCATTTACCGATCTCTGCCGTGGGCCACATATCCCTCATACAGGCCTGATCAAGGCCATCAAACTGACTTCCATTGCCGGAGCCTATTGGAAAGGCGACGAAAAAAACAAGCAGCTTACCCGTGTATACGGAGTGAGTTTTCCGAACCAGAAAGAATTGGATGAGCATATCCTGATGTTGGAAGAGGCCAAGAAAAGAGACCATCGAAAACTCGGCAAAGAGTTGGGTATTTTCACCTTTGATGACAACATAGGGCCAGGCCTTCCTTTGTGGATGCCCAACGGTACCGTCATTATTGAAGAATTGGAAAGGCTGGCAAAAGAAACTGAAACTGCTGCAGGATACAAGCGTGTGGTGACTCCACACATTGCCAAGGAAAGCCTCTATATTACCAGTGGACACCTTCCTTATTATCAGGAGAGCATGTATCCTCCCATGGAACTTGAAGGAGTAAAATACTACCTCAAGGCCATGAATTGCCCTCACCACCACAAAATATTCTCTGCCGAAAACAGGAGCTATAGGGAATTGCCGCTCCGTCTTGCAGAATATGGAACCTGTTACCGTTATGAACAAAGTGGTGAGCTTTTCGGTCTCATGAGGGTAAGGTGTTTGCACATGAATGATGCCCATATCTATTGCTCAAAAGAGGATTTTGCCAATGAATTCAGGGCTGTCAATGATATGTACATCAAGTATTTCAACATTTTTGGCATTGACAAATACGTGATGCGCCTGAGTTTGCATGATCCTGTAAAACTGGGCCAGAAATACATCAATGAGCCCGAACTCTGGCTTGAAACAGAGGAAATGGTAAGACAAGTATTGATTGAATCCAACATACCTTTTGTTGAGGTTCCTGACGAGGGTGCTTTTTATGGTCCTAAAATTGATGTGCAGATTTGGAGTGCCATTGGCCGTGAGTTCACCTTGGCTACCAACCAGGTAGACTTTGCTCAGGGCAGAAGATTTGGTTTGCAATTCACCAACAGAGACAACCAGCCTGAAGTGCCTTTGATCATTCACCGCGCTCCATTGGGTACCCATGAAAGATTCATCGGATTCCTGTTGGAACATTATGCAGGCAAATTTCCATTATGGCTCTCTCCAGTTCAGGTCAAAATTCTTCCGATCAGCGATAAGTTCAATGATTATGCTTTCTCGGTCAACAAGCAGTTGTTGGAGGCAGGCATCCGTTCTGAGGTGGACGACAGGAGTGAAAAAATTGGTAAGAAAATCAGGGATACAGAACTGATGCGAGTTCCATACATGCTTGTCATCGGAGAAAAAGAGCAGACCGAGGGATGCGTTTCCGTAAGAAGACAAGGAAAGGGAGATGCAGGACAATGTTCAGTATCAGAAATATTGTCTACCTTGACATCTGAAAATAAGAATCGGCAATCCATTTAATCAAAAAACAATAAAAACGGATACCACCTGATGCCGTCAGGAATTCCGAAAGTTACTATGGCATTATCTAACCGACCATTCAGTAGCCGTCCCGGTTCGGGCGGTCCCAGGGGAAGATTCCTCCCAAGAAAAGAAGCAGAACACCGTATCAATCACTTCATCAGGGTTCCACAGGTTCGCCTTGTAGGTGATAATGTAACAATGGGTGTTTATTCAACGCAAGATGCCCTCAAAATGGCCCAACAGTTGGAGCTTGATCTGGTGGAAATTTCTCCACAGGTTGATCCCCCAGTTTGTAAAATCATTGATTACAACAAATTCCTTTACGACAAAAAGCGTAAGGAAAAGGAGATGAAGGCAAAGAGCAAGTCTGCAGAACTCAAAGAGATTCGCTTTACCCCTGGTACGGATGACCATGACTTTGATTTCAAGGCCCGTCATGCTGAAAACTTCTTAAAGGAAGGCAACAAAGTCAAGGCTTATGTTCAGTTTAAAGGTCGTGCCATCATGTTCAAGGAAAGGGGAGAGCTCGTTCTCTTGAAATTTGCTGAACGTCTTTCTGAAGTAGGTCAGGTTGAAGGTCTTCCGAAACTTGAAGGCAAGAGAATGCTCATGATCATTGCACCAAAATCAGCCAAAAAGAAGGTAACTGCTGCTGCAGAATAAGCCATAACCGCCAAATGATATTTTCTTCAATGCCAGTAGCCATGAGTTATTGGTTGATGAACATCTCATTTGGCGTTTTTGTTTTTTAGATAGACCTGCTTCTAGCATTGTTCCATTTGCCACTCTTGAGATAGGCAAACGACATGATGAATATACTTGTCCAGTAAACCCATTCTGAACCCCATCCCCAGGCAATAGACAAGTTGAATACTTCCATCACCAGGTATACATATATGATGTAAAGGACGATGGTGATTATTTCTATTATCAGGTTGACCCTTGTGTTTCCTGTTCCCGTAACAGCGTTAAGACAAACCGTAGACACTGACATCATCATAATGGCGACAGAAACAATCCTCAATACTGGAACGGCCATGGTCAAGAATGCAGCATCATCATTGAAAATACTGAGTATTTCTTTGGTAAAGAGTTGAACGGGGATGAAAACAACCAATGTAGATCCGGCACTGAGCATGGCTATTCTACCCACAAGGATCATCACTCTTTTGCTCAGTCCCTGACCAACCAGGTTGGAGACCATCGTGCTGGAAGTAGCTGCAAATGCCCAAATAAATATTCCATAGAAACCAAACAACAGCCTCATCAACTGACTGACGTCTAAGGCCAGCATGCCATCATGAGAAACCAGGATGAAAAAAAACTCCCAGCTGATGATGCTGATGGCATATTGCAGGATAATGGGAGAGGATTGGATGAGAATGGTCTTACTGATCGTCCAGTTGAATTTCAGGTTATCAAACAATTTGAACCTTTTATTCATTCCCTTTGCGTTGATGATAGCAAGAACAACCACCATCCCAATGAATTCTGCCATTATGCTTGCATAGGCTGCACCATTGAATCCCAGTTTCGGCATCCCGAGGTTACCGAAAATCAGACCATAATCCAGGACAACATTAGAGATCGTTTCTGCCAAGGTACCCCAAATAAGCAGTTTGCTTTGATTGGTTCCTACCAGCAAGGCATTGCGCATTTGGTATATATACAAAAAAGGGAGTCCCCATATCCTGATGAACAAGAAGCTTGTTGACTGTTTGGCCAGGGCAGGATCCGTAAAACTGCCAAATATTGTTGGGGCAAAACTATAGGTGCAGATGATGCCAAAGGCAGCTATCATCAGGGTTAAGTAAACGCTTTGGATGAACAATCCACCAATTTCAGTACTGCGAT
>CALPWM020000188.1 GCA_943327275.2 Chitinophaga pinensis | reverse complement strand
TCTTTCTTGCATGAAGAAAGGCCAGCTCCAAGCCCAACGAAAAGGAATAAAATTAAATATATTTTTTTCATATCTGTTTTTTTAGAAGTTGACATTCAATCCAAGAGAGAAGGCCTTTGATAGAGGATAGATTCTTCCGTCACCTGCGCTACCTGCTGTTTGTTCAGGATCAAGCAATTTGAATTTGTTGATAATGAAAAGGTTTTCGCCAGAAAAATAAATATTAGCCCCCTTGATCTGCACCTTGTTGATTATTTTTTGAGGAATGGTATACCCCAAACGCAGATTTTTAAGTCTGCAGTAGGCTCCGCTTGGTAAATACCGATCAACCGGTCTTCCGTAATTCTTACTGTTGTCACCGTCAAACACGGAGTAAGGTTTCGCATAGTAAGCGTTAGGATTTGCACCCAATGGGCTTGATGCATCTCTCCAGTAATCAAGATGCTGGGTATAAACCATCATGTGAAGTGGTCCATTGGCAGGTCCCCTGAATACGTTTCCATTCACGATCTCAGTAATGAAGAGATCTTGCTTACCTACACCCTGGAAGAAAAAGGACAACTCCAGTCCCTTCCATGAAACATTACCATTAAACCCATAAAGATACTGGGGTCTCTCATTGCCTACAATGCGCATATCTCCCGGATCGACCGATGTATTTTTTCCATTATTGATAACTCCATTTTTATCAAGATCCAGGTATTTCAGGTCACCTGTATTCCATCTTCCAGACCATAAAAATGATTGATTGGGCCATTTGGTGATCTCTTCAGCCGTTTGGAAAAGCCCATCGGTTTTATAGCCCCATAGTTCGCCCAGTATCTGACCTTGTCTAAAAGTGCTCAGGATTTGTGTGGGGTTATTATAGGACATGACCTGGCTTATGTTGTTGGCAAGGTTACCCCCGATCTCAAAATAGACTTCGCCAATTCGATCCTTCCACTTCAATTCCAGATCAAAACCCCTTGTCCTGATCTCACCGGAGTTCTCTCTGGGTACAGCCGTACCCAGCAATGCAGGTACAGCAGCGCCCGGACCTACAAGGTCCGTAGTGAAGGATTGGTACCAGTCATAGGTTACAGACAATCTTCTCTTGAAAAAAGCAAGATCTGCACCAAAATCAAGTGTTCTTACTTTTTCCCAACTTAAATCCACACTCGAGATGTTTGGTGCACCTACAGACCATAAACGTTGTCCGCTGAAGAGATAGGACGTTTGGTTGATTCCCATGGTGGGGATATACAGGTAATTGGATACGCTTTGGTTGCCCAATTCGCCCAATGAGCCCCTGAGTTTCATGTAATTGACCACGTTTTTCAATGGATAGAATTTCTCCTTGGATGCCACCCAGCCCGCTGAGACAGAAGGGAAATACCCCCATTGTTTACCGGGCTCAAACCTGGAAGAAGCATCGGCACGGAAGTTGGCTTCCAGCAGATATTTGTCGCTAAAGTCATATAACAATCTTCCGAATCCGCTTCGGGTAGCCCAATGGCCTTGTCCATCCTCAACTGTCTTGGTACCTACTGCAGTATTGACAGAAGGTACATCGTCAGTCAAGAGATACAAAGCATCTGCATTAAGGGAGAAGTATTTGAATTTTTCCTGTTGATAGCCCACCATTACCGAAAGGTTATGCTTACCGAAGCTTTTTGCATAGGTAGAATAGATGTTGGGCGACATATAATTGTCTGTACTCAACCTCGGACGATATGAGGTACCCACTTGTGCACTCATAAGCAATTCTCCGTTAGGCCTCACCCAGGGATATCGCTTGGAGATGAACTCTCTGCGGTTGTTGCTATTGGTATAGTTGAATTCCACATTGGTGACCCAGCCCTTGATTGGCTCCAGCGTAATTCTTGGTGCAAGGATCATCTGCGTATTCAATGTATTGTCCCGCTGTGCTCCCCATTCCAGAATCCTGCTCTCCAAGGTCCAGACATCTGTTCCGGGATATTTTGCAGGCATGGTTGGTTTGAGTTTGGACATCATGTCATAAATCCTGCCCCTTCCCAGATCCTGCTGCCATGGAAATTCCTGCAGGCCTGAATTGTATTTGAAAAGAACGCCCACCTTCGCCCATTTGGTCGCCTGAGCATTGACCTTTCCATCAAAATTATAACGGTTGAAGCTTTCGTTGCCGTGGCGAAGCAATCCATCCTCTTTATACCATCCACCAGATAAATAATAATCGATTTTTTCGCTTGCCCCGGAAACGCTGAGGTTGTATTTCTGTCGTGAAGAAAAGTCATTGAAAAGCACATCATACCAATCCGTTACAGCTGCGGCACCCAGTCCCATAGAGCCAATATTCCAATTCTGACCATCGGGAGTTCCAAACATTTCGGGGGCACTGCCAGGTTTGGCAATATTTTTCGCCAACCGATCCAAAGCATCAGCATTATACCAGGGCGCATTCCCGATGTTTCTGGCAGCGTCATTCGACACCAAAGCAAAGGTCATGGGATCAACCAACCTTGGATACTGAACCGGTCTTGAAAGTGCCACATTTGTCTGCAAAGAAACGTTCATCTTTTCTTTGCCACTTTTACCCGATTTGGTCGTAATCAAAATAACCCCGTAAGCAGCGCGTGCTCCATAAATAGCAGAAGATGCGGCATCCTTCAATACCGTTATGGTTTCGATGTCAGCCGGATTGATACTGTTGATATCCATGGGGATGTTGTCCACCAAAACAAATGGCGCAGTACTTCCAGAAAAGGAACTCAAACCGCGGATGCTCATGTTCATTCCACCCCCAGGCTCTCCACCCGCATTTGAAACGGAGATATTAAGGTTGGGGACCAACCCCTGTAAAGCCTGCTGTGCATTGGCTACAGGGCGTGATTCGATATCTTTTGCAGTTACTGTGGAAATGGCCCCAGTCAAATCTACTTTCTTCTTGGTACCATATCCAATTACAACCACTTCACCCATATCACCAGTTCGGCTTAGGCTGATCTTTATGTTGGATTCATTGGCGCCAACCGCTATTTCCTGCGTTTGATAACCAACAAATGAAACCATTAGCACCGCTTTCCCGGCGGGTACTGTAATGTCAAACTTGCCATCAGCGCTTGTAAGGGCTGTTGCATTGCCATTTTTAAAAGAAACGGTTGCCCCAGCCAATGGTGTACTTGAAGTTGCATCGAGCACAACTCCAGCAACTTTTTTCTGGGCTGAAGCGGAAATAGAAAATAGCAAAACAGCTAATGCCATTAGGCTAAATACAAGAACTTTGAATTTTCTCATACAGAAGTTTTAAGAGTGAAACTTAACAGATTGAATTTATTTGAAATTCTTTAATTATTTCATAGCGCTGTTAAAATCGGGTTAAAATTGGAGAAAATCTGATTACCATGACTTTTATAAATTCAAATCCCAACAAAAGGGCTTTTTGCCGATCCTGCAGTAATTTGCAACAAAACCAACTTCATGCGTCAAGTTTCGTCTATCCTTACCCTCCTGCTTCTCTCCCTCCTCTTGAACAGCTGCGCTTTCTTCAATAAAATCAACGATAAACTCTTCCCTTACAGGGCTACAACTGTTGAGGAAATTACCCAGGCCCCTGCCATACAACCAAAGGCACCGGTCAAGGCACCCAATGAGGAAGTAGCCAAACCGAAACCCAATACTGCGGCCACCAAACAGACAACTCCACCCATACAAAAAACACCCTATAAACCTGTGGTATCGCCCTTGCGCGAATTCCGTGCTGCCTGGATTGCCACCGTGGCCAACATCAACTGGCCCAGCAAACCCGGACTCTCCACTGAAGAACAACAGGCAGAAGCCCTGAGCATCCTGAATTATCTCCAGGAAAACAAGTTCAATGCCGTGATCTTTCAGGTGCGTCCGCAGGCAGATGCGCTGTACAAAAGCGATATCGAACCCTGGTCTTATTTCCTCACCGGGCAACAAGACAGGGCACCGATGCCCTTTTATGACCCACTCAGTTTTTGGATTGAAGAGGCACACAAACGCGGCATGGAACTCCATGCCTGGCTTAATCCTTACCGTGCCCATCATACTACCGGAAAAGATATCAGCAACAGGTCTGTTGTCAAGACCAACCCAGAGCGGGTTTACCTGTTGAAAGAGGGATTCTGGTGGATGGACCCGGCCATGAAAGCCACGCAGGACCATACTTCCAGGGTGGTGATGGACATTGTAAAGCGCTACGATGTGGACGGGATTCATTTTGACGATTATTTTTATCCCTACCCTTCCTACAATGGAGACAAGGATTTTCCGGATGACAAGAGCTGGTCTGCTTATGTCAACAGCGGTGGTAAACTTTCCAGGGGAGACTGGAGAAGGGATGGGGTCAACAAACTGATTGAAAGGCTTTATGCTGAGATCAAACAGGAGAAAAAGCATGTCAAATTTGGCCTGAGTCCGTTTGGCATCTGGCGCCCTGGCTATCCTTCTACCGTTACCGGATTTGACCAATATGAAAAGCTTTATGCAGATGCCAAACTTTGGCTGAACAAAGGCTGGATTGATTATTTCACGCCCCAGCTCTACTGGCCCATCAACAAACAAGGTCAGGCATTTCCGGATTTGTTGGGCTGGTGGCAGAGTGAAAACACCTTGCAGCGCCACCTATGGCCTGGTATTAGCATTGGCACCAACAAGAACGGTGTTACCAACAACAAGGAAGTGCTGGATGAAATCAGCCTCACCCGCAGCATG
>CALPWM020000187.1 GCA_943327275.2 Chitinophaga pinensis | reverse complement strand
GGTAATGAACTGGATCGTAATCAGACCCCTACAACCGATACCCGTAAACGAATGTTTTATCAGATCATGTCTCCCTGCAAAGTGCCAGGGTCATTGACGATTTTTTTTGAGGCAAAAGCTTTTGCAGCCTTGACAAAATGAACAAAAATAGGATGTGGGTTCTCTACAGTGCTTTTCAGTTCCGGGTGATACTGGACGCCAATGAAGAAGGGATGACCAGGAATCTCAACAATTTCCACCAGGTTGGTTTCCGGATTCAAGCCACTGGCTTTGAGACCGCCAGCCTGCATGGCATCAAGGTATTTGTTGTTGAACTCCCAGCGGTGCCTGTGGCGTTCAGAAATCAGTTCTGAACCATAGATTTGGTAAGCAAGGGTGTCCTTTTCGATTTTACATGGATAAGCGCCCAATCGCATTGTGCCGCCCTTGTTGGTAATGGCTTTTTGTCCTTCCATCAGGTCAATCACCGGATCAGGGGTTGCAGGATCCATTTCTGTTGAATGGGCCTGAGGCAACCCGAGTTGGTTTCGGGCAAATTCAATCACAGACATTTGCATGCCCAGGCAGATACCAAAAAACGGGAGTCCATTTTCCCTTGCATATTTTACCGCCAAAATTTTTCCATCAATTCCACGGTGACCAAAGCCAGGAGCAACCAGCAGTCCATCCAAGCCCTGGAGCTTTTCATTTACATTGTCTGTTGTAATAAATTCACTGTGTACATCAACCACTTCCACCTTGCACTCATTCATCGCACCGGCATGAATAAAGGCTTCAAGAATAGACTTGTATGCATCCTGTAATTCGATGTACTTTCCAATCAATCCTATGGTTACAGTAGAAGTAGGATTGTATAATTTATCAAGGAACCCTTTCCAAATGGTGAGGTCTGGCTCGGGATACCAGGTAATGTTCAGTTTTTTTAGGCAGATGATGTCCAGCTGCTCTTGTTGCATCAGCAATGGAACTTCATAAATACTCTTCGCGTCAGCAGCCTCAATCACAGCATCAGTTTTCACATTGCAGAACAAGGCAATTTTTGCCTTTAATTCTTTGGACAAGGGCTGCTCTGTTCTGCAAACGATGATATCAGGATGCACGCCGTTTTCACTCATCATTTTCACGCTGTGTTGCGTAGGCTTCGTTTTGAGTTCTTTTGCTGCCTTCAAATAAGGAACCAATGTAAGGTGCACCACCAAACAATCCTCTTCAGGGAGTTCCCACTGCAACTGTCTGACTGCCTCAATAAAAGGAAGACTTTCGATGTCCCCAACCGTTCCTCCGATTTCAGTGATGATGATATCATATCCTGACGCTGCCAACAATTGCATGCGCCTTTTGATTTCGTCTGTAATATGGGGGATAACTTGGACGGTTTTTCCAAGATAGGCACCTTCCCTTTCTTTGTTGATTACCGACTGATAAATTCTTCCAGTGGTAACATTATTGGCCTGTGTAGTAAAGCTGTTGAGGAAACGCTCATAATGCCCAAGATCAAGATCGGTCTCTGCTCCATCCTCGGTAACATAACACTCACCATGCTCATAAGGATTCAGTGTTCCTGGATCGACATTGATATAGGGATCAAACTTTTGTATGGTCACTTTGAATCCCCTTGCTTGCAAAAGTTTGGCCAATGAAGCCGAAACAATACCCTTACCTAACGATGAAGTAACCCCACCGGTTACAAAAATGTACTTGGTCATACGATTTAAACTTTTTTGATCAGTGTCGCAGGCTGGTTTTGGTCCCGGAAATGAATAATGCTTGGACCGGCAGAAATTGCTTAGAAAAATCTGAAGGTCGTACAAACATACTATTAATTTGGTTTATGAAAAAAACGATCCAATCTTATCATCATATGGAAGCTTCCATGATGCAACTTTACCCCATGGTTCGCCGTTGATCACAACATCCTTCCCTTTGACATTGCCCAGCAGTGCTGATTTGACTCCGGATGCAGCAAGCATGGACTCAAAAGCATCTTGCTTGGAAGGTGATACAGATACGACTACCCTGCTCTGGGCTTCGCCGAACCAAAATGCATCAGCACGCAGTGACGAATCATTTTGTGCAGCCTCAAATCCTAAACCAGACACAAAGCCACTTTCAAGAAGAGTGATGAAAAGACCTCCTTCACTGATGTCATGGGCAGATTGAATGAGCTGCTGAGAAATCAACTTCAAAATAATTTGCTGAACAGAAAACTCCTCATCAAGATCAAAATGTGGCGCCGGTGAATATTCTACACCGCAGATCTTGTGCAAATATTCTGAACAATTGATATCGTTATTTGATTGACCAACAAGGTAAATGAGATCCCCTTCTTCCTTGAATCCCAGCGTCATTTTATCCTCATTGGAATCAAGCACCCCTACCATACCAATGGTTGGGGTTGGGTAAACAGCTCCATCCGGATTCTGGTTGTAGAAACTCACATTTCCTCCTGTAACAGGTGTATCAAATTTTTTACACGCCTCACCCATTCCCTTTACTGCCTCAACAAACTGGAAATACACCTGAGGGTCGTATGGATTACCAAAGTTCAGGCAGTTGGTTACACCCAATGGAACACCTCCACTGCAGACAATATTTCTGGCAGCCTCTGCTACGGCAATCATGGCTCCTTTGTAAGGATCGGAATATACATATCTGCTGTTGCAATCTGTAGTTACAGCAAGTGCTTTCCCGGTTTCTTTTACCAATACAACAGGTGCATCGCTGGGATTGTTGGTTGCAGTATTTCCTGTTCCAACCATGCTATCGTATTGCGTATAAATCCATTTTTTACTGGCGATATTGGGGATTACAGCCAATTGTTGGGCAACATTTTTGAGGTCTGTTGGTACAACAACATCAGCAGGATTAAACGCAGCAATTTTTTCAAAATAAGATGGCGTGGTATATGGCCTGTCATTAACAGGAGCACCACCTCCCAAAACAAGACTTTCTGCAGGAAGTTCAGCTTCCAACGCGCCATTCATATAAAACCTGAGCATCCCGTCAGTGGTGACTTCCCCAATTTCAGAACAGGGCAGATCCCATTTCTCAAATATATCAAGCACTTCTTTTTCCCTTCCTTTGGTTACCACCATCAACATCCTTTCCTGGCTTTCACTCAAGAGGAGCTCCCAAGCCTTCATGTTTTGCTGGCGTTTGGGCACCTTGTCAAGATCAATCCTCATTCCTACGCCACCTTTGGCACTGGTTTCTGCAGTAGAACAAATGATGCCTGCAGCACCCATGTCCTGCATGCCCACCAAAGCACCAGTAGGAATGAGCTCAAGGCAGGCTTCCAGCAATTTCTTCTCTTGGAATGGATCACCCACCTGAACAGATGGCAAATCTTTGGCGCTCTCTTCAGTAATGTCTGCTGAAGCAAAAGATGCACCGCCGATACCATCCTTACCTGTGGCAGAGCCAACAATAAAGACAGGGTTCCCTTCACCCTCCGCAGTAGCACTGACGGTTTGTCCCACTTTCACAATGCCCACACTCATGGCATTGACCAATGGATTGGTATGGTAACAGTTTTCAAAATACACTTCACCCCCAACCGTTGGAACGCCGAAGCAGTTGCCGTAGTGGCCTATGCCTTCAACAACCCCTTTGAGCAAATGCTGTGTCTTGGAATCATTGATATTGCCAAATCGAAGCGAGTTGAGTGCCGCAATCGGGCGTGCTCCCATGGTAAAAATATCGCGGTGAATACCGCCAACACCTGTTGCTGCACCTTGGAAAGGTTCGATAGCAGATGGATGATTGTGCGATTCAATTTTGAAGACTACCCCGTATCCATCTCCGATATCAGCAAGGCCTGCATTTTCCTCACCAGCCTTGACAAGCAGTTTGCTGCCGTCACGGGGAAGGGTTTTGAGCCATTTTATTGAATTTTTATAACTGCAATGCTCACTCCACATGACAGAATAGGCTGCCAATTCATTGAAATTGGGCGTTCGACCCAAAATCTGCTTAATGCTTTCAAATTCTTCGGGAAGCAGTCCAAGCTGCTTGGCGGTCTCTACTGTTGTTTCCATGATTATATTAAGAATTGCGAAGGTAAAAAAAACCTCCAAGAGATAGGGGCAGGTTTAAAACTGTTTTTAATTATCCCACCATAAAATATATTATAAATATTTATATGTGCTTGTATGGCCCAAAAAATCAATAAGTTAAGGCCTGTTGACACTAATTTATTCAGCACTTATACACAAAGGCATTAATAAAATGATGAATTATGAGAAAAAAATTGATTTTACGGATGATTTTCGTGAATTTTGTGTCTTCAAAAATTCACAAATATGCAATCACTACGTTTCAAAGCAATTGACAACCTTACTTCCGTCAATGGGGAAGTGAGTGTTGAAAGTCCAGCCAAGATCACTGATATCTTTGGTGAAAATGTTTTTACATTAAAGACTGCCAGGGAATTCCTGAGCGACGATGCTTACAAAAGTTTGGTAAGCTCCATCAAAACAGGACAAAAAATTGACAGAAGCGCAGCGGGTCAGATCGCTGCCGGTATGAGACAATGGGCACAAGGTAAAGGCGTTACCCATTACACACACTGGTTTCAACCCCTGACCGGAACCTCTGCAGAAAAACACGATTCATTTTTTACCCTTAAAGGTGATGGTTCTGCCATTGAAGAATTTGATGGCAATGCATTGACCCAGCAAGAGCCCGATGCTTCTTCTTTCCCAAGTGG
>CALPWM020000186.1 GCA_943327275.2 Chitinophaga pinensis | reverse complement strand
GGACGGTACACAAGGGAAGAGGTGCCGTCTGTCCACACTATTTTAATGGAGTCAACGACTGCAGCAGGATCGAGGCCAAAATGCATAAGACCTGATACAGCGCTTTGGTAGCCCCTTGTGGTGGTCAGTTCGTGAAATTGAGTAGGATTCTTCTTGTCATTGCTGTATAAAAAAACTTTGGACCCCAGGGCATCTGTATTCCAATCCTTTCCCTTGAGCTTCACTTGAAGATAGTTGTGTGGTAAGGTTTGTCTGGACTGGTTCTCAAAAAACTGCACAGGCTCGTTGTTGTTTCCAATGATGAGGTCCATGTCGCCATCATTGTCAAAGTCAGCATATACAGCCGCATTTGAGACTGTCTTCATGCCAAATCCCCATTCTTCACTCACGTTCTTGAAGGTCAGGTCACCATTGTTTTTGAAAATATAGTTCTGCAGTTTATTGGATGGCATTTTGGTTACCAACTCATAGGTCTTGAAATTAAGATTCCCCTTTGCTGCTTGAGCCAGTTGTTCGTCCGCCACTGTATACTTGAGAAAATCATTGTCTGTATAATCCCTCAGGTATCCATTGGTAACCATCAGGTCTTTCCATCCATCGGAGTCAAGATCTACAAACAGTGCAGACCAGCTCCAATCGGTATTTGAGATGCCTGAGAGCTGACCAATTTCACTGAACCTCATGTTGCCCTTTTCATCGATCCCCTTGTGAAGATGAAGCATGTTTCTCATCTGCTGATGAAAATATCCGCTGTCAAGCAATAAATGATAGGTGTCATATTCATCGGGGCCCTTGAGCAATTTTTGGCGATAATTATCTTCGGGCAACATGTCCAACGTGAATACATCGGGCCATGTATCGTTGTTGATGTCTGCAATATCAGAACCCATCGAAAACTTGCTTACATGGGTGAAAGAGGATTGCAGGACCTGCTTAAAACGGCCATCCTTGGTATTGAGATAACAATAATCTTGTTCGGTATAGTCACTGGAAGTATAAATATCCGGCCAGCCATCTTTGTTCAGGTCTGCGATGGCTACTGAAAGACCAAAATTCAGTGCATTGTTGATGATGCCAGCGTCGAGGGTTACATCAACAAATGTAAATTGATTGTTATTGCTCCTATCATTGCGAAAAAGCCTGTTACCAAAACTCATGTTCGGGATAGCACGGATCTTTGAAGTATTGAGGTATGGGTTGACAGTATGGTTCGAGTGGTTCACCAAAAACATATCCAGATCTCCATCAAGATCATAATCGAAAAAAGCAGCATGGGTTGACAGTGTGCCCGGAGCATCGACACCCAGTTCTACAGCCATCTCTTTGAAGACTGGCAAGCCATTGACAAGGCCCTGGTGTATGTAGAGCTCGTTGCTGCGCGCAAGACCAGCAACAGGGCCAGAGTGGCAGATATAGATATCAGGCCAGGCATCCCCATTTACATCTGCAATGGTTACGCCTGTGCGCCATGCACCATTGCCTGCCAAATTTGAATTGGCCGTTGCATCTTCAAACCGAAGCTTACCCTTGTTGATGAACAACTTGCTCGGCACCATGTTCCCGGAAATAAATACATCTTCCAGGCCATCCCTGTTAAAATCAGCAACGCCAATACCATGGCCATTGTACAAGTATTCATACTTGAATATATGGATGGAATCATTTTCAGTGATGGTGTTCACAAAGTCTAACCCTGATTCTTTTGCAGGAACCTCTCGCAACAAATGCTTTTGCGGTTGCGCAAACGCAGTTGAAGTGCAAAGCAAGAAAAAAATCAATATATGGATTGCGAGAAACTTCATCAAACTTTGTTAAGGTAATCTTCCGGGCACAGAAATATCAGCCTGTTCATCCCCCGGACGATAGGGCAAGAACACCATGATCATGGTAAGCATTTCGCTGGTCGTTTCCATGTTCCCAGAGGAAAAAATCATTTCTGGAGGCTTGAAAGGATTGAAAGGGTTATTGGTGGTATTATCATAGGTACCCTGGATGAACAATTTGCTTCCCTTGGGAATCCTCACCAATCGTTTGAATCGATAAATTTCCTGCCACCTGAAATCCCAGTTGGGGATATGGGCGAGCTTAATGGTATCCCCTTGCGGACTAATGGCATATGCTTTAAATTCCTTGCCCAGCAAATGCATATGGGGCCATACGTAGAGTACTGAAAAATCCTCCCCTGGATTTGATACCGTCAAAGAAAAAGTCTGCACCCTGTTCGGCAACAACATGAGTGATGGAAGAATTTGTTTTTCCCCTATCCCACCAGAACCAAAACTGATTACCTTGACCTTGCGATCAATCTTTTCTTTGGTGAAAAACAAATTAATACCCGCAATACAATCCTCTTTTTTTGCCAATGGTGCAAAATGCATGGTAAGGATGATCACACCACGCTTGGGCAGAACCCATCCCATTCCTTTCGGATAACTTTCAAAAGTTGCACCAGGTATCCATCCACCATAATACTCAATGGTAGGTTTAAGAGGCTTCCATTGATCTGTCAAGCGAGGATCATCCACAGAAAGATCAATCATTTCCGGACCGGTTGTCAACGGTACATTATCAGGAACCTCATGAATACTATAGTTGACATGATGCATTACTTTTTTGTTGTTGGTATAAAATTCAATGGCTTCAACATTGAAGGCTTGATCAAGGTCGAATGGAATTTTATACATTACAAAACGCTCAACATTATCATCTTTCAGTGCCAATGACTTTGGCATTTTCAGCGTGGTATCGGGATTCCTGTGATAGGAAGTGACACCACGCATCTTGATCAGGTTGTTGATGTTCTTGATCTCTCCATTCCCCTTTGGAACATTGTTGTCAACCCATTGAATAATGGTTGACTTTTCAGCAGCGGTCAAGGACCTGTCATTGCCATATTCAACAAAATCAGGATGAGCCTTCCATGGTGGCATGTATCCTGAGGAAATGACTTTTTTTATGAAACTTGCCCTTTTGGAAACATCCTCATAACTGATCAAAGAAAATGGTGCAGCCTCATTGGGTCGGTGACATGGTGTACATTTTGCATGCACAATCGGTGCTACATCCTGAATAAAGTTCGGAATCTGTGCAGAGAGTTGGCTGCAGAGCAAAGCAAAAAAAATGGAGAAAAAAGAAAATTTATACATCATCAATAGTCGTTTAAGATACAACCTTGTGCCTTCACGTAAGGGATGCTTACTGTTTGACCCAACAAGGATTGGTTGATTGCATCAAGTAAATAATGTTCATTGGGTTTCTGCCTTTTTTGTCCGATTCCTGCCAACCAGTTGTCTATAGCCCCATGATAAACCAACTGGCCCTTAGCATCCAACAAGAAAACTTCAGGTGTCACTTCGCCTTTCAATAACCTGGAAATATGCATTTTTTTATCAACATACAGCGGAAACTGCAAGCGATATGCTGCTGCAAAATCAAGTATGGTTGAGTCCTTGTAAGTCTTACCAGGCAGTATTCCCATGACTTGAACGGTATCGCCAAATTGTTGCTGCATGTCGTTCAAGATTTTGGTATAATTGATGGACATCGGGCAATCAGGTGAAAGCAATACCAAGGCAGACAATTTTGGCGAAGATGCGTTTAAAAACGTTGCACCCGTTTTAGGAGAAAGCAGTCCTATTTGATACAGCGGAGAAGAACGATTTTTGGTTTTCGTTTGTGCAAAAATGCTGGACTGAAAGAAAAGCAAAGAAGCCAAGATCATCGCAATATGATTCAATCCATTCTTCATACCAGCAAAATTAACGATTATGACATGTATACAGACCAAAAAAATGCCAGTCAGTATGAACTGACTGGCATTGATATCTTCGATGCAAATAAGCTTATTGCTTGTCCCACCAAACCCTGCCGTATGGAAGGAGTTGGTCTCCAAACTCAGGATCTTTTTTCATGTCATCAATGGCAGCTTGCCTGTTGACACGGTTGAGATCTGCAGGAGATGGATTACCAACAACTGCCCTTCTTGCAATGGAGAATACTGTTCCATTGATCAAGATATCATTGTTGGCAAGTGCGGTATTCTTGTTTGGCATACCTGTTCTCTTGAAAAGCGCCCAAGCTTCGTTGGGTTGCTTGTAGAAGTTGATGAAAGACTGAACAGCAATTTGCTCAAGCGCTTTGGTAGCATCAAACCTTACAATAGGATTGGCCAAATATGCAGTAATCTGTGCATCAGTCACAGCCGCATATTCTTCAACTGCTGCTGCTGCTGCCCTTGTGTTAAAGAACTGAATGGACGCCCTGACACCTTCGGTGTAGAGGGTTGAGGTTGTTTCAGTTGTAATTCCCCTTGCGGCAAGTTCAGCCCTCATGAAAAGCTGGTCTGCATAGGTGATCACAGGGAAATATGCCTGACCAGTTCCACCGCCGAAAGTTGGTTGGAACATGCGCTGCTGGATATAAGAAATGGTATCCAGCAACAAGCCCGCATTTACCCTTCTGCCAGTGAACCACTGAGCAATTGCTGGAGAGCTTGCCCTGTCTGGGCTTACAGGAGCTCCAACAAATCTGCGTGCGGGTTCCATTGTACCTGGCCTGTAGATGTTAGCAGCAATGGCCAGGTTGATGTTTGCCTGGGTATAGTTGTTCCTGCGGTAAAACAGTCCTAGACGAGGATCTGTGGTAGTCCACATGAAGTTTACAGTAGGTTCTGGAGCCCTGAATCCTTCTGGGTTCCAGTTTCCACCTG
>CALPWM020000185.1 GCA_943327275.2 Chitinophaga pinensis | reverse complement strand
TTGGCTATGGGATGGATCTGGCGGGTATTACACCCATCATCAAAAGAATTGCCACTTCCTCTTTCACCATTGTTTCCCTGGGCTGGTGTTTATTGGGACTGGCTGCCTGCTATTTTTATATTGACGTTAAAGGAAACAAAAAAGGATTGAGTTTTTTTAGTGTACTGGGCATGAATTCAATTTTCATCTACCTTTTCTTTGAAATCGTTGGTGGGAAATGGTTCAACGGATATGTTTCCACCATAGCGGAAGGACTATTTCAACGCTTCATCGCAGACAATGGCATTGGCATCATCAGCAGCATATCCATCTTTTTTATTGAATGGAAGCTTTGTGAGTTCCTTTACAAGAAGAAAATATTTTTCAGGCTTTGATGGCAAATTCAGACAACAGCTGAAAAAATACTATCTGTGGCTGCGCTAAAGCAACAGCTTTGCAATCCTTCCATTTCCCCCAGCCATTATTGCATATCGTCCGTCAGGAGAACTCACTGCAACATGGAAACCAATGTTGCTGATGTTTTTCCAGTTCAACCCACCATCTACAGAAAGATCAACACCAGAAGTGCCGCATGCCAATACTGTTGACTTTGACAAATAAACCACAGCGCTTTTGTATCCTGAAAGCGGTGTGAGAGGATAATTGAATGTTGCTTGGGGATAGAGTGAAAAAAGCAGGATAGCACTATCACTCCTTTTATCATTGGCAAAATCGCCACCAATGATGATTCCCTGTTGTTGATTGGGATGCAATGCCAATCCATTGGCACCGGTTGAGCTTCTGCCTGATTGCAAAGGCAGGTTGATGGCTTTACCATTGAAGAACAACCGGGACTGCATGCCGCCCGAAACAAACAAGGTTTTAGCATTCCGGTTAGTGCCCAATAGTTTGATATTGGAACCGCTGGAGGCAAAAAAAGCTTCGCCGTCCATCATTTTATCAATAGTTTCGATGGGCTTCCAACTATCCCCTTTATCGCTGCTAACTGCCATAAAGGTCTTCCCATTGATGGGATCGCCAATGACGACTCCATTGTTTCCAGAAAAATCCATCGCATCCAGGAACATGCCGGGCCTGGTATCGTCAAACACTTTTTCCCAGGTCAATCCGCCATCAGTGGTCTTTAAAATATGGGCTGGAGTATCGATGGCCATGATGATGGCAGTGGAACTATCGAATGCCTCAATGTCGCGAAAATCACGCCTGGCATAGCCTTCAACCCTCATCCAGCGAAAGGTATTGCCCCCATCCAGTGACTTGGCCACCATGCCGTTGCTGCCACTTGCCCAAACAACCAATGCGCTGGGCATGGAAAGCCCCCTGATTGAAATTTTTTGCCCTTGCTCAACCATGACAACTGATTGAGCGCTAAGACTGAGAAGAGAAAAGCAGAAAAGGCAAATGATCAATACACGCTTCATGGTTTATTTTTATTGAATATAATGAAGTGACAAAAGAAACAAATCAGTTTTAGCCATTGTTTCAGACAAATAGGGCTCCTTATTGAAAAAACCATGTGGTTGATCCTCAGACAAAAACAATTCGCACCTGCCGCCAACTTGCTCTATTTTTTTCTTGAACATTTCAGCTGTCGCTACTGGTATGAGCTTGTCCTTTGTTCCAAGGAAGAAAATGGTTGGGGGAAACCCTTTCTGTATATTATGGATAGGCGAGAACGTAACATAATTTTCTCCAATCCTTTCATAGCCATAACCATCTTTTCCATTATCAATAACAGGATTGAAAAGTACCAGGGCATTGGGCTTTGCACTTATGGCAAGATCATCACTTGATTCATTGAGGGATTCGTTGGTGAAACATGCCGCAGCCAAATGCCCACCAGCAGAGCCACCTGAAGCGACAATCCTGTTTGCGTCAACCCCTAATTCCCCAGCATGTTGACGCAGATACCGAATGGCCGACTTTGCATCCTTGACAGATTCAAAAGGGCTGGTATTGTGCCTGGACTTTACACGGTAATCCACCAGCACAGCAATCATGTTTTTGGCAGCAAAATGCAAAGTATGGGGTTCAAACTGTGTCATCGAACCGCCGGTCCAACCTCCTCCAAAAAAGAATACAATTGTTGGAAGACGCTCTCCTTTCTTGTAAGCTAGAGGATAGAAGATTTTCAGCCCAAGCTTCACTGTATCCACTTGCTTATAGGTCAATTCCAGGGGGCTCTTGATGGTCTGGCAAAAAACAGCATGTGAAGAACTTACCAACACCAAAGTCAAAAGGAGTAGTTTTCTAAGATTTATCATCATTGGAATAGATTAATAACAAACAATTGCAAGTAAAACAATATTACTGAAATTAGCCTTCATTAAAATACACCTGTTTCATTGTAGCCCATCCTGATTCACCTTCTAAAGGAATCTGCATGGGATTGCATATTTCAAGCCAATACTGGTTGCGGGGTTCTTTTTCCAAAGCCGCCATATCTGCCAAAAAATCTGTTCCGTCATATTCATAATAGCCGAACTCAAACCAATCATTTCCAATTTGATGAAGAAAAATGCTAAAATTTTTCATGTGATACTTTGCCAATAAATCCCTTACACCAGCTTTGGAATCATCGTGTAATGCTAAGTATTGATCCAAATATTCTGGACTTAGTTTGATGACCATTCCAACGCGTCTTACATCACTCTTTGATTGTTGATGCATATTATTCGAATTTAATTTTTGGCAGGATTTAAATATACCCGTGCTGCATTTCCTCCCATAATTGCAGATTGCTCTGTGGGAGTTAAGCCCTTAATAAGCGAGGTTATTGTATCAACCCAGGTTGAATATTCACTTTCTAACAGACAGACAGGCCAATCTGATCCGAACATGATACGGTCCGTTCCGAATGTCTTTAAAACAACATCAAAATAGGGCTTTAACAACTCCACATCCCATTGAGGATCTCTGACTTCTGTTACCATGCCTGATAACTTGCAGCATACATGATCACGCTCTGCCAACAGACTGATATGCTTTGCCCATCGATGGTCGAACGCATTGCGTTGAATTTGCGGTTTAGCGATATGATCAACAATCATGGGTAAGCCGGGATGTTTGTCAATAAATTGAATGGTTTGAGGAAGGTGTTTTTCATAAATCAGCACATCATAACATAAGGAGTAAAGGCTTAATGCTTTGATACCCGCATTAAAATCATCTCGAAGAATGAAATTTTCATCGAGTTCATCATGCACAACATGGCGAAAACCAACTATTTTTTTTTGAAGAGCATATTGGGCTAAATAATCTTCTACGTTGGGATCGCACAATGGAATCCAGCCTACAACTCCCTTGATCATTGGGTATTTGTCTGCCAAATCAAGCAAAAAATCAGTTTCTTTCAACATTTGTCTTGCCTGTACAGCAATGGTACCGTCGATTGCTTTCGCATCAAGCAATGGCTGAAGGTCTTCAGGTAGAAAATCTTTTCTAATAACATGATGTTCATCCAACATCCAGACATAGTCTGAAGCATTATATTTCCAAAAGTGCTGGTGGCTGTCAATTCTCATACTCAATAATTCCAATTATGGTTTGATACTGGTGCCAATATTTTCAACACACCCGCTAACAATGCTTCATCAATTGGCATTGAGCTCCAGTCAATATTTCGCTTTACTGTTTCTGGATTTGAGCTGCTGAACATGGTTGTGACAAGATCAGGATGCTGAGATGAAAACTGGATGGCCAATTTTTCAATTTCTACCCCTTTCTCTGAGCAATATGTTGCAGCTTTATTAAAAATGCTCCGCTGTTCTGGAGTTGCGGGGTGCCATCCCGGTGCTCCACGGGATGTAAGCAATCCTGCGGCAAATGGAGAAGCGTTGATGAGTCCGATTCCTTTAGATCTTGACTTTTGTAACAAGGGAAGCAAACGTGTATCGTTCAGACAGTAGAGATTATGGGAAAGCCCAACATCAATCAGCCCTTCCTCAATAACCCTTTCCCAGAGATCAACAGGGTACATTCCAATACCAACAGCGCCAATACGTCCCTCCTGCTTAAGCTCAAGCAAGGTTTTAATACCCTCATTGAGTGCCCATTCAGTATTTACCCTGTTATTGTATTCTATATCATGCAGATGAACAATATCAAAATAATCAACACCAATCCTTTTTGCACTTGCATCCAAGGAGCTTCTGATTCCCACTCTGCTGTAGTCAAAACTATCTACGCCATAACCATCTGGTTCGGTATTCTTTCCAACTTTTGTAGACAAATAATAACTTGCTCTTGGAACTCCTTTCAATGCCTGACCCAAAACCGTCTCTGACTTTGTACCGCCATAAGCAGGAGCGACATCGATATAATTGATACCAAGTTCAAGCGCAACATGGACGGCTTCTATGGCCTTCTGCTCATTAATTTCATGAAAAACTCCTCCGAGTGATGATGCCCCGAAACTAATGGCAGAAATTTCATACCCTGTTTTCCCCAGTTGATTGTACTTCATACTGCAATTTGTACTTTCATTACATGCTGTTTTGACAACGCTTTCTCCATGGCTAAAGGAGTATCATCAAAACCATAGATGTCTGTAACAATACCATCCAAGTTGATTTGTCCGGCTGCTACCATGTTGATAGCATCCTGAAACACATGAGCAAAACGAAACGAACCAAATAATTTCAATTCTTTGCTCATGATTAAATTACCAGGCAAGCTGAAAAGCTCAGGCAAGGTACCCACCAAGACAACTGTA
>CALPWM020000184.1 GCA_943327275.2 Chitinophaga pinensis | reverse complement strand
TTGCTGCGCCAACTGCTCAAAGCCAAGGATTATCGCATCAGGGCCGCTGCTGTGGAAGTGGTGCGTTTTGCAGGCAATGAACTGCCCGACAAAGCTGCCCTCCTGATGGGTGCTGCAAAAGATGACAGTGCCCGTGTTCGCATCGAGTCAATTATTGCTGCGTCCTGGTTGAGCAAGGATAAAGGATTGCCCATCATCCTTGAGGCAGGAAAAAAACCACTAGACTCCTGGATGGCCAAACCCTATGCCACAGCTGAGGCCCACATCAATGGCCATGGTGTCATCAGGAAAAAACAAGATGTTGCAGACAAGGCTCCAACTGCTGCAGGTATAAACTCGGAAGTTTTGGCAAAAGGCAAAGCGATTTATATGCGCGATGGTTACTGCAATACCTGCCACCAAGGCGATGGAAAAGGCTTAGAAGCAGCCGGCTTCCCTCCACTCAGTGGATCAAAATGGGTTACTGGAAATGAAGACCGATTGATCAAACTGGTCATGAAAGGACTCTATGGCCCTATTGAAGTGAATGGAAAGCAATACCCAGGACAGGTTCCCATGACACAATACGGAGGCATGCTGAATGACACTGAAATGGCTGCGGTATTAACCTATGTGCGCAACGCATTTGGCAACAAGGCTCCCGCCGTTACTCCAGAAAAAGTCAAAGAAGTTCGCGCAGCCATCAAGGACAAATCCGGTTTCTACACGCCTGAAGAACTCCTGAAGCTTCATCCCATGGAGAAATAACAAACATGATTTTTCATTACCTTGAAAAAATGAACATTACCATCATGAATAAACATACCATGCTAAAATCATTCTCCATTCTTTGTTGCTTCATGCTCAGCATGGCAACAGGATTCAGCCAAACACAAAAGGGAAAATCTAAAAAACCCTTGATTGTTTTTGTTACAGGCGATCATGAATACAGCGGTGAAGCCACCCTGCCCATTGTTGCAGCAGAACTGGAAAAAAATTATGGATTCCGCACCATCGTGTTGAAGGCATACCCCGATCACAATGCAGAGGAAAACATACCAGGTCTGGAAGCCCTCAAAGACGCTGACCTGGCAGTATTCTTTCTCCGTTGGAGGAAGCTTCCTGCTGATCAGGTCCAGTTGATTGAGGACTACCTGAAGACCAAAAAACCATTGGTAGGATTTCGTACAACCACCCATGCCTTCAATTATCCTAAGGGACATCCTTTGGAGAAATGGAATGCATTTGGTGAGTTTGCTTTCAACACACCTCCAGGCTGGGGCGGCATCAACAAGCATACCCATTATGGCCACGAATCATCCACAGATGTGACCATGATTGATTCGGTATCCAACGATCCCATCCTTACCGGAGTAGGCAAAACCTTCCATGCCCGTTCATGGCTTTATCAGGTACTGCCCAAATACCCCTCCAATGGCTCAAAAGCATTGATGATGGGGCATTCCATCAAGCCCAACAACAAGAACGCTTACGACAATCCGGTGGCATGGACGGGCACCAACAGCTTTGGCGCGCGCATCTTTTTTACCACCCTTGGACATCCTGAGGATTTTGATCAGGAGCCCTTTCAACACATGGTCATCAACGCGATCCATTGGGCCGCGGGGAAACCTGTTCCGAAAAAATGGAAAGGCCCCATGCAAATCAATGTACCCTACAGGAAATAAAACAGCAAAACAGTATGTATAAAATTGGATTCAATACGTTGGTTTGGTCTGCCGTGGTTTCGGATGAACAATTCCCCATCATCGATCGATTGAAAGCCATTGGATACGATGGTGTGGAATGTTTTATTGGTGCACCGGATGATGCTGCCTACAAGCGTTTTGGCGACCATGCACAGAACATCGGATTGGAAACCACCAGTGTATTTGTAGTGGATGCAGCACAGAATCCGGTTGACCCTTCCCCTGCTGTACGTGCCAAAGCACTGGACCGCATCAAATGGGGCATCGACCGTGCACATGACATGCGCTCTTCCATCCTTTGTGGACCCTTTCATTCTGCACACGGAAACTTCTCAAAGAAACCTCCACAAGAAGACGAATACAATTGGTGTGCAGAGGTCTTGCACCAGGCTGGTGAACATGCAGCCCAGGCTGGCATCACACTTGCCCTGGAAGCATTGAACCGCTTTGAATGCTATCTCTGCAATACAATGGTACAGCTCAAATACCTTGTTGACAAAGCCAATCATCCGCATGTCAAAGCGATGTATGATACCCATCATTCCAATATAGAAGAGAAGAAAGCAAATGATGCGATCAATACCATTGCACCAGTTTTAGCACATGTGCACATCAGTGAAAATGATCGGGGCACTCCGGGAGATGGTCATGTGCATTGGGATGAAACCTTTGCCAGCCTTGCCGCAATCAATTATAACGGATGGTTGACCATCGAAGCATTTTCGCGCAATGATCCGGACTTCGCCAATGCAATCAACGTATGGAGAGAATATTCAGGGCCCTGGGACATGGCCATCAATGGGCTTTCCTTCATCAAAGCACAAGCGGCAAAACACAATCTTTAATTCTTCAAACAAAAATGCAACCATATGTCTGAAAACAATTATCCAAAACTCCACAACGCTACATGGCCTGGCATCGTAGGAAAAGGCCCGGATTCAGAACCCCCTATTTCACTGGACACATTGATCGACTTCACTGCCAATGCAGAAGTGGATGGTGTGAAATTTGATGGTATCGATATCGGCCTTTTTGAGCCCCATTTTAACATCGATGAATCAGAAGATGGGATCAAAAAATTGGCCGATAAAGTAGGTGCACTCAACCTCAACATCGGTTCTTTGGTGGCTCCCATCTGGGGTGGCCCAGCCATGGGCAGCAAAGAAGACCGTGCAGTCTTTGTTGACATGGTGAAACGCTCCTGCGAATTTGGAAAAAAACTCCGCAATGCCGGTGTACGCCCCTACGGCATCATCCGCATTGACTCTGCCAGCAAACCGGAAGCCTGGGCACAGGATCCTGCAGGCAATACCAAACTGATTGCGGAAACTTTTCGTGAGGCCTGTGATGTTGCTGCTGATTATGGTGAGCGACTGGCTGCTGAAGGTGAAATCTGTTGGGGTGGCATGCACAGCTGGAAGGCAATGGTAGACACCCTGGAAGCAGTTGATCGCCCGAACATTGGGTTCCAGGCAGACATGGCCCATACCTTGCTGTATCTGCTTGGCTACAATGCCCCTGAGCACCGCATCCTTCCAGAAAATTTTGATTGGAGCGATGGTGCTGTATTGGATGAGGGACTTAGAAAACTCACCAGCGCACTGCGCCCCTGGACCATTGATTTCCATGTTGCACAAAACGATGGAACCGTTCATGGTACAGGATCTCACGACAAAACGGGAAGACACTGCCAGGCACTTGATCCCAACGGAAAGCTCGACATTGCAAAGCATGCAGGCTTTTGGCTGCGCGATGAAAAAGGCGAACTTACCAAAGCCTTTCAGCACATTTGCTGGGATGGCTGCATGTTCCCCAACGATGTCATGATGAAACAACAAACCTGGAATGATATCCTTGCTGCCTTGATCAAAGTAAGGAACCACCATGGTTGGACTGGCGCATAACTACATTCATTTATAAACGATAATACTCTTACAATGGCAACAAAAAAGACACTCAATATTGGTTTGATTGGCGGAGGCTTCATGGGAAGAACCCATTCCAACGGTTATAACCGCATCCGCAACTTCTTTCCTGACCTGGAATTCACTCCCGTTCTCAAAGCCGTTTGTTTTCGCAACGAAACCAAACTGAAAGCATTTGCTGAACAATGGGGATACGAGAGCACAGAAACCGATTGGAGAAAATTAATCGAAAGAGATGATATTGATGCAGTGGACATCTGCACCCCCAACGATACCCATGCAGAAATTGCCATCGCAGCTGCAAAGGCTGGCAAGATGATCCTTTGCGAAAAACCTTTGGCCAGGAATCTTGAAGAGTCTCAGGTCATGGTGGATGCCATTGAGGCAGCTGGTGTAAAAAACACTGTCTGGTACAACTACAGGAGAATCCCTGCTGTTACCTTGGCCAAGAACATCATTGAATCAGGCAAACTGGGCAAAATCTATCATTATCGTGCCAACTTCCTGCAAGATTGGACCATCAATGAAAACCTGCCCCAGGGTGGAGAAGCTTTGTGGCGTATGGACGCTGCCGTTGCAGGCTCTGGTGTAGTGGGCGATCTGCTCTCCCATTGCGTAGACACTGCCATCTGGCTCAATGGTGGCATCAAGGAAGTTTCTGGGATGACTGAAACATTCGTCAAGGAACGCATGCACCAGTTAACCGGAAAAGTGGAGCAAGTGCATATTGATGATGCCTGTTCTTTCTTTTGCAAGTTTAACAATGGATCACTCGGCCTTTTCGAATCTACGCGCTATGCCCGTGGACACAAGGCACTGTATACGTTTGAAATCAATGGTGCCAATGCCTCCATCCGTTGGGATCTTCATGATCTGAACCGTCTGGAGTTTTTTGACAATGGTGATGAGTCCAACCTCAGGGGATGGCGTTCCATTCATGTTACAGATGGTGAACAACCCTACATGAACAAATGGTGGGTACCCGGTCTTGGCATCGGATACGAGCATTCATTTGTGCACCAGGTGGCTGATTTCCTGAAGAGCCTTGAAACCGGCGAGCCTTGCTCCCCTACTTTCAAGGAAGCCCTGGAAACCCAGAAAGTTTGTCAAGCCGTCCTG
>CALPWM020000183.1 GCA_943327275.2 Chitinophaga pinensis | reverse complement strand
TCAGTGGAGCTGTCTTCAAAACCCTGTTGGCCAATGATAGGTAGATTACAACCAATTGAAGCATAAATGTGAAAAGTATTGCCAGGATAAGCGACATGTTGTTAAAAAATCCACTTTCGGCAATCAAACTTTTATCCCGTTTAATGGCCAATACATGTGCCAGTTGTGAAAGGGATAGCACTGTAAACACCATTGTTTGCCAATGTGTATTCTCATTGGCCAATGCCCATGCCTGCACGCCGAGTGTAATCCCAGCCATGCTCAAACCCACCCAAACTATATGAAAACCAAGACCTCCAGAGAAAATACTTTCGTTGGTTTTCCGGGGAGGACGGTTCATGATATTGGGTTCCGCCTTTTCATTGGCAAGGGTTAGACCTGGTATCCCATCAGTTACCAAATTAATCCATAGAATATGTATAGGCAAAAGAGGGATTGGGAGTCCAAAAAATGGAGCAAGCAGGAGTGTCCAAATTTCTGCACTGTTACAGGTCATGATGTATTTGACAAACTTCCTAATATTATCATAGATTCGCCGACCCTCTTTTACGCCTTTTACAATGCTGGCAATATTGTCATCGAGCAAAATCATTTGGGCCACTTGCTTGCTGACGTCTGTTCCCGAAATGCCCATAGCCACTCCAATATTTGCAGCTTTCAACGAAGGCGCGTCATTGACACCATCACCCGTCATGGCAACAAAATGTTCTTTCTTTTGAAGAGCATGGACAATTCTTAATTTTTGAGCAGGAGAAACACGGGCATAGACACGAATTTTCTCGATGTTTTCAGCAAACACATTGTCGCTCATTTCGTTAAGATCCTTGCCGGTTATCAACATTTCATTGGGTTGCATCAAACCAATTTGTGAGGCAATGGCCCCAGCTGTTTTGGGATGATCGCCTGTAATCATTACCGTGTGAATTCCTGCAACCCTGCATTCGTGAATGGCTTGTTTTACTTCTTCCCTTGGAGGATCTATCATCCCTGCCATCCCCGCAAAATGGAGAGATGATTCCATTGCTGCCAGGTCAGATGATTCGGGCATTTCATCAACCAATTTAAACCCGTAAACGATAACGCGCATGCCCTGACTGGACAAGCGATCTACATTTGCGTTGATGGTTTTGACATCATATTCCGGAAGAAAATGATGAAGGATTGCTTCTGCCGCACCCTTTGTTATCACAAGGTACTGCTGATCGAATCGATGAATGGTGGTCATACACTTTCTATCCGCATCAAATGGAAACTCACAGATGCGCTCAAAATCAAGACGATGGGCATCCATATCTTCTTTGCCATAAGTGGCAGTGAAATGCTCAACAACTGCAATTTCAGTGGGATCTCCTGACCACTGACCGCTTGCACTTTCCTTAACATCATGATTGAGTGCCATGCAAAGGTGTAAGGTTGGTATACCTTTGAGGCTTATTATTTTTTGCTCATCTGAATTGATGGAAACAATTGACATTTTATTTTGCGTAAGGGTACCTGTTTTGTCTGTACAGATATACGTAACGGACCCCAATGTTTCAACAGCATTCAGCTTTCGAATGAGAACATTTTTGGCTACCATTTTATTTGCTCCTCGTGCCAGTGCAATGGTAATGAGCGCTGGAAGTGCCTCGGGTATGGCAGCAACAGCCAACGAAATGGCAGTCAGCAGCATTTGAACAGGATCTTCCCCCCTGACAAAACCAATGAAAAAAAGTGCGATGCAGATGATAAGGATGATATAAGACAATTTTTTACTGAAGTCTGCCATCCTTTTTTGCAAAGGAGTTTCTCCCTCTTTGTGCTGAAGCAACCCAGCAATTTGCCCGATTTTAGTAAGCATGCCCGTTTCCACTGCAATGCCTTTACCTCTTCCGCCGGTAACCAGGGTTCCCTTAAACGCCATATTGATCATGTCGCCATTAGAGAGCGTTTGGTCATGAAGGTTATCCGTTTTTTTGAGGACAGGAAGGGATTCGCCAGTGAGCATGGCTTCGTCAATAAACAGTTGATTGGTTTCGAACAAGCGAAGATCAGCAGCCACCACATTGCCTGTTTCAAGCATGACAATATCTCCTGGCACAATGTCCTCTGAGGGGATAATGGTTAGATCATTGTTTCGCATGACAGCAATACGCAGTTCAGACATCTGCTTCAGGGCATTGATTGCCTTTTCGGCTTTAAACTCCTGTAAAAAACCAATAAGTGCATTGAGAACGACAATGATACAAATGATGATAGCATCTGTAATGTCCCCCGCAATACCTGCAACAATAGCAGACAGTATAAGAACGATAATCATGAAGTCGGTAAACTTCATCAAGAATTGAATTACAGGGTTGCGTTTTCTTTTTTCAACCAGTTTGTTTTTCCCGTATTCTTTCAGGTGTTGCTGTGCTTGACCAGCGGTCAGTCCAGATTCGTTCGAATGGGTATTTTCGAAAACTTTCTGAATATCAAGTGTATGCCAGAATCTTTTCGCCATGGTAAGAATTGAAAAACCAAGCACAGGTGCTGATGGTTTTTAGGGAAGATAAATGATGCAATATGCAAAGCAGGAGATTGACATTAGCCAGTGGGATGATTTAAAGCAGGAGAATACATGGGTTTGGACGTCTTCGAGGAAATCAGACAAACTTAGGGGAGCTACAAACGGCCATTCCTCGCCTTCGGCGAGGAGTGGCGTTTTGATTGGATTACCTGCGGTGATCCAGGATGTCTTGCGGGGGGGCTACAATATAAAAAGTCCCGCCTTGCTTCGCAAGGCACCGGGCTTTTTTCTGTCCGCTCTTCAAAGCAAGCTTTGAACGCGGCCATAAAAAAAGCCCCGCACTTCGTGCGGGACTTTTTTGCTTGTGCCCAAGACTGGATTCGAACCAGCACGCCGTTTCCAGCGCTACCACCTCAAGGTAGTGCGTCTACCAATTTCGCCACCTGGGCCCGAGGGAGGACGAAATTATGTAAAAATCGAGACATGAAAAAATGGACTGACAATTTTTAGGCAGATAGGACCTAAATTTGTTGAATACATGCAACTACCTGAATCTCATCCCAAACTTGCGGTAGTCATCCTGAACTGGAATGGCAAACACTACCTTGAACAATTCCTACCCTTTGTTTTGGCTTCCACCTACCCCAACATGGTTGTTTACGTGGCAGACAATGCCTCAACTGATGGATCTGCGGATTGGGTAGCATCTCACTACCCTTCCATCAAGATCATTCACAATCCTTCCAACGAAGGTTTTGCGGGCGGATACAACATGGCCCTGAGGCATATTGAGGAAGAATTCTTGGTACTGCTGAACTCTGACATTGAGGTCAGTCCGGGATGGATTGAGCCTGTAATGAATATGTTCAATGAAAATCCTGATGTTGCTGCCATACAGCCCAAAATATTGGATTATAAAAACAAGGAAAGTTTTGAATATGCGGGTGCAGCGGGTGGTTGGATAGACCGGTTTGGTTATCCTTTTTCTAAGGGGAGAATATTTGATGTACTGGAAAAAGACGAGCACCAATACGACAAGCCAGCACCTATTTTTTGGGCATCCGGTGCCTCATTGTTTATCCGTCACTCCGCATTTGATGCAGTGGGCGGATTTGATGGGTACTTTTTTGCGCACCAGGAAGAGATTGACCTTTGCTGGAGGTTACAGTTGGCTGGCCACCGGATCATGTCTTGCCCGGCATCCATCATCTACCATATTGGTGGAGGAACCCTTGCCAAGAACAATCCGAAGAAAATTTACCTCAATTTCAGGAACAACCTGATCATGCTTTGGAAAAACCTTGAGGGAATGGATGCTATAATGACGGTCGGTTTTCGTTTTCTGCTGGATGCCATCAGTGCTTGGAAAAATCTGTTGTCAGGACAGTCTTATTTTTTTTCTGCGGTTGTGAAAGCCCATTTTGGCTTTTTCATTTGGCTGCTTGCAGGCCAGAACAAAAGTATTTTCCCTTCCAAAAGAATGGGAAAACCCGCTGGAAGATACATGGGCAGTGTAGTTTGGCAACATTTTGTAAAAGGCAAAAACAGGTTTTCAGAAATTGTTGCAAACTGCAGTTGAAAAATAAACTTGATTCCTTATTTTTGCCGAGCAAAAGAAACATATGCAACACAATACAACTGACATCGCTGAAAAGAAAGACTTTGGCAGAAACTGGGTAATCTCTTCCCGATTCCTGTTTCACGTCCAGCTCTTCGCCTTTATGGCTTTTGTACTGGGTGGATGCTATGGCTTGTACAGCATGCACTACAAAGGAAAACCCAAAGTGGAAGTTCCTGAAAGTACACAGTACACTCCCAAATACAAATAAGAATTTTCTTTTTAGATTAAGATCTTATTCTTATTTTTGCACCCCCTATGTTCTTACACACAATGCGGAAGTAGCTCAGCTGGTAGAGCACAACCTTGCCAAGGTTGGGGTCGCGGGTTCGAATCTCGTCTTCCGCTCACAAAAATTCCATCAATGATGGAATTTTTAGTTTAAGTTCGTTTGTTCTTTCATGCATTTCGCATGCCTCGGTGGTGGAATTGGTAGACACGCAGGACTTAAAATCCTGTTCGCCGAAAAAGCGAGTGCGGGTTCGATTCCCGCCCGAGGCACTTAAAAAAATACCCGTTACGGGTTTATTGTTGGGCCAGTTGTTTCTCCCCCAATACCATCTCAGCCAAAACAGCAAAGACCACCACTGCAATAGCACCTATGGCATTGAGCCATAACCATCCTATG
>CALPWM020000182.1 GCA_943327275.2 Chitinophaga pinensis | reverse complement strand
TGCTGTCCAACTGACAGACCACATTAGAAAAGCCACTAACGATGGTCAGTACGGGCTTTGCAGGAAGTGGGTTTACCGTTACATTGACGGAGGTTTTGTTTGAACATCCGTTGACATTGATACACTCCAATAAATAATTACCGCCCAGTTTAACCACAATACTTTTTCCACTTCCTGTAAGAATGCCATTCCTGTACCAATTGAAGGCAGCAGCAGGATCTGGCTGCACCACGACAGTATTAAGGAATGCAGAGTCTCCGTCACAAAAAATATTGGATCCTGAAGAATATGCGATCACGGGTATCAAAGGAGAGGCTTTGATGGTAACAGCCCTTGATGCGTATGTTTCACAACCATTGATGTCTCTCGCAGTAAGTATGACAGTATATATTTGTGCAGCCCTGAACTGGTAAGAAGTGGAAAATTGGGTTGATGTATTCCCATCTCCAAAATTCCATTCATACGTTGTATTGGGAGGGTCAGTAGAAACAGATGTATTGGTAAATACAACGTTATTGCTGATCAAACAGGTATCTGAGCTGGTTGAAATACTGTATGAAGCGGTAGCCATGGCCTGGCTCACCTTCACTAAGCTGGTATTGCTTCTTGTTTTTAAACCGTCGTATGTAATGTCCAGGAAATAGGACTGTGTAGAAAGTGGAGTAACATTGATTGACCCTGTATTGGTTTCACCAGTAGACCATTCGAGGAGCAGTGTACTTTTAGTTACCTCGGCAATTGCATGACCCTTGAAAATAGTTGAAAAGGTGTTGGTCATGTCGCTCCACCTTGAACCAGCATTGTTTAAGCCGACGGCTGCATGATTGGCCCCTAAAGAAGATTGGAACACATCATCGGGCTCAACAAAAGGAGGGCTGTTATACCAATATTTAAATGTAGTGTCCAGGGACCTGCCGTCCAGCCATTTCCAGCCACTGGCGGAGTTGCCCGCTGCCTCTATAGCTGGATCCTGAAACAGACCAAACCAAAAGAATGTATTGGCCTGTCCTCTTCTCGGTATCATTGCGTAAACAGTTTCGTTCTCTTGGATGCTATCTATCACCCAAAGATCCATACCATTGCCTTGGGCGGCCAATCTTGCATCGGTCCAACTCCTGGAAACGGTATCCATAAAATAGTCCTTACCGTCAAATGAACCTATAAATTGGAAACTGCCTTTGTACAAAAATGCATTGTAACGAATGGATTGCCCTTTGCAAATAGCGCTATCACCTGGCGTAATTTTTACAGTTTGCCCCTGCCCAAGGACATGCATGTTTATACATAGCAAAATAAAGAAGAAAAAACTTCTAGGCATCATTCCAAGTACATTCTGTTAAACCTTTGCAATTATGTCAAATATGACATAATTGCAAAGGAAAAACATTTAACGCACTTGCGCTCAATAAATTGTGTTAAAAAAATTAACTAAGGTTGGCCAACGCTGCAGTTATTCTTGCCATGGCATCTTCAATTTTTTGCATGCTGTTGGCAAAGGAAATTCTTATGCAAGTTGGTTCTCCAAATGCCCTTCCGGTTACGGTTGAAACGTGAGCAGTATTCAGGAGGTACATGCACAAATCGTCTGCATCCTTGATCAGCTCCTCGCCATTTTTCTTCCCAAAATAGGCTGTAACGACAGGGAAAACGTAAAATGCCCCGTCAGGTTCGGCTATCTGTATGCCAGGGATTGCTTTTAAAAGACCTAACATTCTCTCTCTTCTGTGACCAAACTCTTCATTCATGGCAATGCTTGGGGTCAAATCACCCGTAAGGGCTGCAATGGCGCCACGCTGGGTGACGGCATTGGTACCGCTTGTATATTGACCTTGCAATTTTTCGCAGGCTTTGATCACATCAGGATGGGCAGCAATATAGCCCAACCTGTAACCGGTCATCGCATAGCCCTTGCTGAGGCCATTGATGATGATGATCCTGTCTTTCAGGTCCTCAAACTGTGCAATGCTCTCGTGCTTGCCTACAAAATTGATGTACTCATAGATCTCATCAGAGATGATAAAGACGTCAGGATACTTCCTGAAAACCTCTGCCAAAGAAGCCAGTTCATCTTTTGTATAAACAGAGCCACTTGGGTTACAAGGGGATGAAAAAATGAAAAGTGAGGTAGTTGGGGTCAATGCCGCCTCCAGCTCTTCTGCCGTCAGCTTGTATTTGTTCTCAATAGAAGTACGCACAAGGGTAACTTTTCCTTCAGCAAGCTTGACAATTTCTGAGTAAGTAACCCAATATGGGGTTGGAATAACCACATCGTCTCCTTTGTTCACAATGGCCATCACCACATTCGCCAAACTCTGCTTGGCACCTGTAGACACCAAAATATTCTCAGGCTTGTAATCAAGGTTGTTGTCGCGCTTTAATTTTGTACACACCGCTTCACGGAGGTCCGGATAGCCTGCTACAGGAGTATAATGACTATAATTATCATCGACAGCCTTTTTCAAGGCAGATTTGATATGGTCAGGGGTGTCAAAATCAGGCTCTCCAAGAGAAAGATCGATCACGTCAATTCCTTTTGCCCTCAATTCCCTGCCCAGTTTGGCCATTTTCAGTGTTTCCGGTTCTGCAAAGAGATCGAGGCGAGAAGAAAGTTTCATGCTGTAAAATTTTGGCAAAGTTAAAAAAGTCCTTGAATAAATGGTATTGAAAGTTAGTAACATTGCCCCCAGCGGTCAGGCGTAAAAATCAAATGCCTAAAACAAATTTTGACCTCAAAATCCCTATCTTTGCCCACCCCCGACCAATCGGGGTTTCAATTTTTAAGCATAAACTAGAATTAACATGCAACTGAAAGGTTTGGTTCGTTTTTTTGCGATTGCACTGATCCTGATCTCCCTGTACCAACTGCATTTCACATGGGTTGTTCGCAGCCATGAGAAAAAGCAAGAGTCCAAAGCCCAGGCTTTTGTAAAAGCCAATTTCCCCAACGCTGAGACAGAGTTGAAGGATCTTGAATTCAACAAAAGGTACCGCAGGCTTCTCGACAGTACCAGGGAAACCACTGTAACATATGGCATTACAGGTGCCATCAGCTACCAGAAAGCCAAAGAACAAGAATTGAATCTTGGTCTTGACCTTCAAGGTGGAATGAGTGTAACATTAGAGGTAGAATTGGAAGGCCTGATCAGAACCCTTGCCAACAATTCTAAAGATCCTGGTCTGAATAATGCGATCAACGAGGCCATGCGCCAGAAGTCCAGCAGCGATGCAGACTTCATCACGCTCTTCGCCAATGCTTACAAGACACAGAATCCAAACGGACGTCTTGCAACCTTGTTTGCAGGTACCGGTGGAAGGACTGTCAAAATTGAAGACAACGACAATACCGTCATCACCAAATTGCAGGCTTCAGCAGAAGGTGCCATCAGCAATACATTCAATGTTTTGCAAAAGCGTATTGACCAGTTTGGTGTGGCTCAGCCCAACATTCAGCTGGACAAGACCAAAGGCATCATCACTGTTGAACTTCCTGGCGTTAAGGATGATCCTGAGCGTGTAAGGAAATATTTGCAAGCCACTGCCAACCTCCAGTTTTGGGAGGTGTACAACATAGGAGAACTGGACAAATCTTTCACTGATGCTGAAAAGGCACTGAAAGATTATTATGCTGGTGCCCCTGCTGTCAAGGATACAGCTGCAGCTGCACCCGAAGCGACGAAGGCTACTGATACAACCAAGTCTGCTACCATTGGCGAACTTGTAAAGTCAAAAACACCTTCCAAGGCAGACAGCAGCAAAGTTTCAAGCAAATCATTCTTCACCATATTCCAGCCCATCCCCCCCCAACAGGACCAACAGGGCAGGATGAGCTTCGCTCCAAACCTGGGCTATATCGCAGGAAGAGACACTGCTCTCTTCAACGAATACATCGCACTTGAAAATGTAAGAAGCCAGTTCCCCGGCAATGTCCGTTTTGCTTTTGGTATTCCTGAAACCAATGACAAAGGTGTAAAAAGCGATATCGTTGCTTTGTATGCCCTTAAAACTGTTGAAGGTTCAGACAAGGCAAGGCTTGAAGGCGATGGCGTTCAGCAGGCCTCTCAGGATTATGACGACCGTGGCCGTGCTGCCATCAAAATGATCATGACCAAGCAAGGTGAAAGAATCTGGGGTGAGCTTACAACCAACAACGTTGGCAAGCCAATTGCCATTGTTCTTGACAACAATGTTTACTCTGCTCCCAATGTAATCAACCCTATCACTACTGGTAACTCTGAGATCAGTGGAAACTTCACCATTGAAGAAGCACAGGATCTTGCCAACATCCTTCAGTCTGGTAAACTTCCAGCACCTGCAAAGATTGTTCAAGAGCAGGTGGTAGGACCTACCCTTGGTGCTTCAGCCATCGAAGGCGGAACAATGGCCTTTGGCATCTCATTCATTGTGATCTTCATCCTCATGCTTGTGTATTATAATACAGGCGGATGGGTAGCCAATATCGCCCTTATCCTCAACCTCCTCTTCACTGTCGGTGTACTCAGTGCACTGGGCGCCACACTGACTGCTCCTGGTATTGCAGGTTTGGTATTGACCATCGGTATGGCTGTTGATACCAACGTAATCATTTTTGAAAGGATCAAAGACGAACTGAACTTTGGCAAGAGCTATCAATTGGCAGTAGCAGAAGGTTACAAGCGTTCTATGGCACCTGTACTGGATGCACACATCACTACCCTTTTGACTGCCATCATCCTTTTCTACTTTGGACTTGGACCAGTG
>CALPWM020000181.1 GCA_943327275.2 Chitinophaga pinensis | reverse complement strand
GGATGTAACCGCCATACCAATCTTGCGTAAGTTTTTATCCAGTGCTGAGGTGCGTTTTGAAGCCTGGCAGAATTTTTTTGGGTGAGATAAGCATAGAGTTCTTCCTCATGGTGTTCGGCAGCGATGCCAATGGTTTCGAGCAAATAATCATCATCACCATTATAACGATTGGATATGCGCTCAATCAATGCCTTTTTTTCAACCCAGCTGAAATCTCGCAAGGCAATGGCCATTTCACGATCCAAAAATGAACTCCTTCCTATATGTTGGCTGATCAATTTCAGGAGTTGAGGTTTTGTTGCGGATTGCCGCAATGCCCTGAAAGCAACAACGCCCAACCGGGTATCCTTACCTGCTACCCATTGTTCCAATGTTTTTTGACCAGTACTGTCAGATGTGTTTAGCAGCCATGCAGCCCTGGCATGGTGGTAGGGGTTTTCAGAAGACAACAATTTATTTACCAACTTCATTGTGTTTACACTGGATTCCAATGCTCTTGCACGCTCAAATCCAAATGCCCTCACATTGATAGCAGGACTTTTGAGTGCTTCTAACAAACCATTTTCAGTATTGAAATCGATCAATGGCGTAGCTGGATTTTTCCCTTTCGGGGTGATACGATATATCCTTCCATATCCAATGCTGTCCTTCATTTGATGTCCTCCAACTACAGGATCATACCAGTCGGCGATGTACATGGCACCATCAGTGCCCATCATGACATCGCTCGGGCGAAACCATTTGCGCTTGTCTGACTGATGCCCTTTATCATTCCAAACATATGCCTCATTATCCTTAGGTAGTGAAGTGATGAAATTGGTCCTTTTCCCCTTTAGATCAAATCCACTGCCTTTCAGTTGAGGTTTATATCCAAACACAAGATTTCTTCCAGCGTCTGCACTGAACAGGGTTCCTCTGTACGCTGAACCCAAGCCATCTCCTTCATTTAACACCACCCCGGTAGGCGATCCTGCACCAGAATTGTCTCCGGCAGGCATTACTCCCGGATCTTCCTGATGCCAATGGGCTGTAAACATGTCTTGACCCGGACGTTGATCTGCCTGCCAAAATCTGCTGCCATCTGCACTAAAATAGCCGGCATTGCCGCCTTCCATCAACCAACTGACTCTGCATGTAACCACCTGATCATCGTTGTCGTTTTGCCACATATCGCCATAGGAGTCAACATAAGTTTCATAACTATTCCTGAAGCCATGCGCAACAGGGCGTAACCCGGTTCCGTCTGGATTGATTTCCAGTTGAACGCCGCCTACCCATATTCGTCCATCATCACTTACCAATGCTGCCTTGTTTTTATTGTTGTATGGAGTGCCTCCATTGTACGAGCTACCTGATCGAAGCGTCCATCCTGATTTATCGCTTACCACATGCGGCCCGGCATTTCCGGTATTGAAATGCCATTTCCCATCCGGACTGCCAACAACCGCATGCAGTGCATGATCATGGTCGAATCCACCAAAACCGGTCAGTAAAATTTCCTTGCGATCAGGTTTGTCGTCACCATTATCATCTGTGTAAACAATCAAATTTGGGGCGCATGAAACAATGACCTTGTTGCCAATAACTGCTATTCCCAATGGAGATACCAGGTCACGGTCTTCTGTGAAAACGGTTGATTTATCTGCCTTTCCATCCCGATCTGTGTCTTCAAGAATGATGACCCTGTCCCCCTTTGTATGGTGTAGTAACTTGGTTGAATCGTTGTTGAAATTTCTATAGTTAACTGCTTCTGTAACCCAGATTCTACCCTTTGTATCTACATCCATATTGGTTGGATTGAAAAACATGGGGCTCTCTGCCCAAAGACTAACTTCAAGGTCATCAGGGAGAAACAATCCGAGGTCATCATGCAACGGTTTTTTTTGCCCGAGATGCAAAAAAGACATCAACATGCATGTTGATATTGCGAAGATGAACCCTGAGTATTTCATGAATTGGAACTTATTTGAAATTATTTCTAAGAAAACCTAAGTTATGCTGGTATGCTTTTATGAGATCCATGTCTTTGGGCTTGGCCCATTCGATTTGCATCCATCCATCTCCATGATACCCAACTTCTTCAAGTGTATGCGCAATGCTGCTCCAATCCATTGTCCCATCACCCAACAGAAATCCATTCTCTTTCATGTGAATTTCACAGATGTTGTTTTTGCCAAGCAATTTTATTTCTTTGACAACATCATTTCCCGCATCTGCAGCATTTCTGAAATCATAATAAACCTTTACAGCTTTTGAACCCACCCTGTCCATGATGTCGAGGTGTTCCTCTGCCGTGAGGTAAGATTCAATGCCAAGGGTAATGCCCATTTTTTCTGCCTTAGGGGCCACCATTTTCAGTCGTTTCACTACTGCTGACTTTCCTTCAGGATCATTGCGGAGATCGCCCTTGGAAAAGAACGCCAACAGAATCACGGTTACTCCAAGATTTTTGGCAACATCAATGCTGTCCCAGACCCATTCCTCAGTACGAGGATCTGATTTATATGGGATCTGGTTGAGTTCACCGATGCCTAGGCTTGAAATTTTGACCCCAGTTTCCCTTGACATATTGATGTATTGCTGTTGCAGCTCCTTTTCCCTTAAATGCATGTTGTTTTTAAGGGTGCCAAGGCTTACCTGCAATCCATCCAGCCCAATATCTTTAGCCAGCTGAAGCCCTGTAACATCAGCGGTTTTGCCAATGGACCAGTCACAGGCTCCGATGCGAAAATGTTTTTTATGGAGGAAGTCCCAAAACGAACCTGAATTGATGGTTGTAGCACCCATGAACCCGACTCCGTTGCGGAGCATTTCCCGTCTTGTAAGCATTTCAGTGAATGTTGATCAGAAAAACAGATTGAATGAAGTTACTCAATTGTAACTAGAGAAAATTGGGTTTCCAATACTTTTAGGTGAAGCCACATTCCTCTCAAGCCAAGCATTAACCTAATTCATTAACTTTGCCGTCAAATTCAATCAATGACACAGTCTACCATAGCCATCGATGTTACCCTCGACGACCAGAAAATTCCTCACCAGATTCTTTGGAACGCAAGCCAATCCTCCTCAGAAGAAAAGCAAGATGCAAAAGCCATCATGATATCTTTTTGGGATGGTAAGGAAAGGGCTGCACTGAGAATCGATCTTTGGACCAAGGAAATGATGGTTGACGAGATGGCTGATTTTTATTACCAGACGATGATGACCATGGCTGATACTTTTGACCGCGCCACACACCAAACTGAATTGGTGGGCGAAATGAAGGATTTTGCCAAGCAGTTTTACAACAAGTTCAAGAAAACCATGCAGGAACAACAACAAGGTTGATTGCTGGATATTGACTAGGAATTCAAACCAGCCAGGTCTATACTTCAACCCCTTAAACCTCTTCAACCCCTTCAACTCTAATACAATGTCACTCGAACTCACCATCAACGAAAACCTGAAAAAGGCCATGCTGGCCAAAGACGAAAAAGGCCTCCGGGCATTGCGTGCCATTAAAGCAGCCATCTTGTTGGCAAAAACCGCAGAAGGTGCTGGCGAGTCATTGTCTGAAGATGCTGAAATGAAGATCCTTCAGAAATTGGTCAAACAAAGGAGGGACTCTATCGACATATTTGAGCAACAGAACCGTGCAGACCTTGCGCAAAAGGAGAAAGAAGAAGTAGAGGTGATCGAACAGTATCTCCCGAAGCAACTCGATCCGGCTGAATTAAAAACCATCGTTGCCGAAATCATCAAGACCCTGGGCGTGACCAACATCAGCGGTCTTGGACAGGTTATGGGCGTTGCCTCAAAACAATTGGCCGGAAAAGCAGATGGGAAGGCTATCTCCACCATCGTAAAAGAGTTGTTGACTCAGCAATAAGGTCGAAGGTTGATGATAGAGCATCCTGATGAATAAGCTCTCTCTTCAACCCCCCAGCCTTCGGCTGGCAAGTTCAACCCCCTCAACCCCTTCAACGATGGTAATCGACATCCTCCTCCTGATTCTCCTCGCACTGGCCGTCTATAAAGGATGGACCAAAGGCTTCATCATGGCCATTTTTGTCTTCGTCTCTTATTTTGTGGCCTTGGCCCTAGCCTTTCATTTTTCAGGAACTGTGGAAGGGTATATCAAGACGCATTCCAGCAGCGATAGCAAATGGTTTTCATTTTTGTCCTTTGCATTGGTCATGATTGCAGGCATCATTGCCGTAAGGTTGGTTGGAAAGGTCATCGAAAAATCAGCCGAATTGTTGATGTTGGGTTTTTTTAACAGGTTGATGGGCATAGTGGTTATGGCATTTATTTATGCCACATTTTTTGCAGTGATCTTGGTCTATTGCAGCCGTTTCGGTCTGCTCGGAGATGGCCAGGCTGATTCCAAATCATTCAGTTACCTCATCCGTTATGGCCAATGGCTGGTCTCTCAATTCAGTGAATGGTTGCCCGCACTCAAGAATCTGTTCAATGATATCAAGGGCTCGGTAAAAAAAGACTAAACAATTCATCTTCTCTGTTCATCCATTTCTTCTCTACAAGTGGGTTATATCAGGCATTTTACTTTTCTTTGTCGGAGTTCAAGCTAATTTTACCATTTTAATATCCTGTTTCGGAAATATATATGAGTCTACCATACGAAGTCAAAGAGGATGGAAAGTTCAAGTTCATTGAGGAAGGAGTGGGTGAACCCTTGATCCTTCTGCATGGATTGTTTGGTGCCATGAGCAATTTTGCAGGTGTTATCAATCATTTTCGCCATACCCATCAGGTTATT
>CALPWM020000180.1 GCA_943327275.2 Chitinophaga pinensis | reverse complement strand
GCTCATATCGACGGGGAGGTTTGGCACCTCGATGTCGGTTCGTCACATCCTGGGGCTGGAGAAGGTCCCAAGGGTTCGGCTGTTCGCCGATTAAAGTGGCACGTGAACTGGGTTCAGAACGTCGCAAGACAGTTCGGTCCCTATCTGTGGTGGGCGTAAGGAAATTGCGAGGACATGACCTTAGTACGAGAGGACCGGGTCGTATGTACCGCTGGTGTATCGGTTGTTCCGCCAGGAGCAGTGCCGAGTAGCTACGTACAGACAGGATAAACGCTGAAAGCATCTAAGCGTGAAACCTTCCTCAAGATGAGTTTCCTTTTAAGGGTCGTCAGAGACTATGACGTTGATAGGCTATAGGTGTAAAACTGGTAACAGTAAAGCCGAGTAGTACTAATTGCCCGTACGCTTTAATTTTTTTTAATTACTTTGTTTACAACTCCCAATATGACATTATTGTTCTTGGTTTAATACCCAGGATATTTTCTTATGGTGCTTATGCCGAGGGTGTTCACCTCTTCCCATACCGAACAGAGCAGTTAAGCCCCTCATGGCCGATGGTACTGGGATTCGTCCCGGGAGAGTAGGTAGGTGCCATATTTATTGAGCCCTGATCGAAAGATCAGGGCTTTTTTTTGCCCAAAAATCAGGGTCAGACACGTTTTAAAGTAAGCATGTTCATTCCAGTGCATTATAAATGCGTAACTATCCAAAATAAAATTCATTTTTGCAGTCCATAACATGAAGAAGATCAATATAGCCATAGATGGTTGGTCATCCTGCGGAAAAAGCACAATGGCCAGACAACTTGCCAGGGCCTTGAATTATATTTTCATTGACTCCGGTGCCATGTACAGGGCCATTGCACTGTATTTTATTCAACACAAGATTGATCTGAAGGATGATCCTGCCATTGAAAATGCGTTGGGAAATATCAGCTTATCATTCCATAAGAATATCCAAACAGGGAACAATGAAATTTGGATGAATGGTGAAAATGTTGAGCAATTGATCCGGGAAATGGAAGTTGCCAGCAAAGTGAGTGATGTGGCGGCCATCAAGGCTGTGAGAGATTTTGCGGTCGCACAACAACAATTGATTGGCAAGGATAAAGGTGTGGTGATGGATGGTAGAGACATTGGAACCACCGTTTTCCCTGCGGCAGAATTAAAAATATTCATGACTGCCAATGTTGATGTAAGAGTGGAAAGGCGTTTCAGGGAACTGAGTGCAAAAAATCCTTCGATTTCTTTGGAAGAAGTCAAAGCCAACCTCAAAGCAAGGGATCACATGGATTCTACAAGGGAGGTTTCTCCATTGAAAAAAGCTGATGATGCCCTTGTATTGGACAACAGCGAACTCAGGCCTGAAAATCAATTCTCCATAGCGCTCCAGTGGGCCAACGAAAAAATTAATGCTTGATCAGTTCCAGGATTCCCTGATGCTATCCATAGACTTAGCATCGGGATAAAATGAAGAAAGTTTTTCAATTACAGCCTCAACAATGGCATCAGGGCAAGATGCGCCACTGGTGATCAATAATTTGACTTCTTTTTTGCCAGTCAAGAAACCTTCCTTTGTATATTCCTCATGTGTTATCCAATTGAATGCCCTGATTTTTTGATCGGATAAAATATCAGCTTCAGATTGTATAAAATAGGTTGGTAGCTTGTGTTCGCATAATTCCACCAGGTGTGAACTGTTGCTGCTTTTTCTCCCTCCAATTACTATGGCAAAATCAGCATCTTGCTCAAGTAAATGCCTTACAGCAGTCTGGTTGTCATTGGTGGCATAACAAAGTGTATCTCTTGTATCTGCGAAATAGTCTCCAATGTTATGGTCTGTGCCATGCTTTTTAATCACGACCTGTTTGAGGTAGTCGGCTATCGCCTGTGTATCGGTGGCCAGCATGGTTGTCTGGTTCACGACACCGAAACGCAACAAGTCTTTTTCAAGCTGAAAACCTTCACTGTAGCGGCCTTTGAAGAAATCTGCAAAGCCTGAGGCATCTCTTGTCCCTGCGATGAATTCACCCAATACAATGGCCTCTTCCATGTCATTGATGACGAGTGTGGGGGTATGTGCATCACTATGAGAAAATGTTGCCCTGGTTTCTTCATGGGATGGCTTTCCGTGCACAACAATGCTGTAGCCTTTTTTGGCAATTTGTTCTGCTCTGTTCCAAACCTTTTCTACAAACGGACAGGTGGTATTGTATCGTTCAATCTGGATGCCAATAGACTTCAGTTTATTTTCAATGGCGATGGTGGTTCCAAAGGCTGGAATGATCACAATATCTTCAGCGGTCAATGTCTCAAAGGGGATGATGGTATTGCCTTTGGTGTCCATCAAGAATTGCAAACCCCTTGCAATCAAGTCATCATTGACAAATGGATTGTGGATCATCTCACTCAAGAGAAAAATTCGTTTACCAGGATTTTCCTCAATGGTTTCAAATGCAATTTCTATGGCATTCTCCACGCCATAGCAAAACCCAAAATGTCTTGCAAGGTAGATTTTCAAAGGGCCGAAATCAAGGACGGTGGGGGTAAAGTCCTTTTTCAATTTGTCAGCCTCCTTCCTTTGCTGTTTGATGGCAGCAATCAGCGGGCTCCTGTATCTTGTGGGTATTGAAAACTGTTTCATTGATTGATTGCGAAGGTAAGATATCATTTAACATTCTTGCCCGATATTGGTTCGTTGTTAGGGTTTTCCGTCGCTTCAATTTTGGTATTCATTGCTTATCTTCCGTGGATGAAGTCAGCCTTTACACCTGTTTCCTGGTGTCTCAATACGAATGTTTATGAAGTGAACCTTCGTCAATATACCAGTGAAGGCAACTTGGCGGCCTTCAGGCTTCATCTCCCCAGGTTGGCTGATATGGGCGTTGGAGTACTTTGGTTCATGCCGCTTACGCCTATTAGTGACAAAAATCGAAAAGGAAGCATGGGCAGCTACTATGCCTGTTCAAGCTATACAGAAGTCAATCCCGGGTCTGGTACCATGGAAGAATTTCGAGCATTGGTTCAAGAAGCACAGGGGCTTGGCATGAAGGTAATCATCGACTGGGTTGCCAATCATACCGGATGTGACCATCATTGGACCAAGGAGCATCCGGAGTTTTATAAAAAAGATCAAAATGGTGAATTCTTTGATGCCCATGGATGGGATGATGTGGTTGACCTTGATTATGAGAATCCATACCTGAGGCAGGCCATGATTCAAAGCATGCGTCATTGGCTGGTCGAATCCGGAATCGATGGCTTTCGTTGCGATATGGCCATGCTGACCCCAGTTGATTTTTGGATGGAAGCAAGGAAGGCCCTTGATCAATACAGAAAATTATTCTGGCTTGCAGAGCTTGATCCACTTGATAACCCTGACTATATGCAGGTTTTTGATGCTGCCTATACTTGGCGGTGGATGAATGCGGCAAAAGCATTCAGAAATGAAGGATCCAGGCAAATTCATCATTTGCGCTACGTATTGGGTCAATACAGCGACTTGCTGCCCTCCACAGCTTGCCCCGCATGGTTTACCTCAAATCATGATGAAAACAGCTGGAATGGCACTGAATACGAGAAATACGGAGAAATGGCCATTCCCCTTGCTGTCTTCTCAGCAACCTATAAAGGCATTTCGCTCATGTACAGTGGGCAGGAGATTCCAAACAAGAGGCGTTTGCAGTTTTTCGACCGGGATCCAATTGATTGGACAAAGTTGCCGGCCTTGCATGCGTTTTACCGTTCCATTTTGCAGCTTCGGAAAAACCATGCGGCCTTTACTACTGCTGCTGATGCTGCCAATCTGGTTCATCTGCAAAACAGCGTTGATCACCATGTATTGAGTTTTAAACGCCAACATGATGATTCTACCGCCATTGTGATCATTAATTTTTCTGAATATCCCTTGCACAATATAGAAGTGGGGCTTGATGGTGCAACAGGTACCTTCGTTGAGCATTTTACCTCCCTCGCCCATGAATGCAATAGGCAAAGCCATTATTTCCATTTACAACCTTGGAGTTATCAGATTTGGTTGCAATAAAAAAGCGGCGGATCAAAAGATCCACCGCTTTAAAGAAATGTTTGAGTTCATTATTCAGTAATCTCAATGGGATACTGATACACGCCATCATACCCAGGATAGAAGCCCTCCAGCATGATGCGTTTGGGTGATCTTGCAATGGCAGTATTCAATTCCTCAACAGATTTGATTTCAGCACCATTCAATTTGAGGATAACAAAGCCATCCCTCATCCTTGTTTGCTCATCAATCAATCCTGTACTGATTTTGCTGACCACAACACCACCCTTGACACCCAATTCAGTTGCTTTTTTCTTGTCTAAGGTTTGCAACTCAGCACCGAGTTTATCGGTAACCATCGTCTTGACAATGTCGAAGCTGCCAGACTTGTTTTTCAATGAAACGGTAGTCGTATATGATTTTCCGTCCCTGAGGTATTGGACTGTAATCTTGTCTCCTGGTTTGTAGCCTGCAACCTGTTCCACCATCTCACTGCCGGATGTCACCTTGATGCCATTGATCTTGGTGATATAATCGCCAGTCTTGAGTCCACTGCCAGACATGGCGCCATCTTTTGTTACGTCCATCACCAACACACCCAGTCCTTCTTTGTAGTTCTGTTTGGTTTTTTCAGCCTCTGGCGCATTTTCAGGCAGGTAACTGATGCCAAGGTATGCACGTTGTACGGTGCCATATTGAAGGAGGTCGTTGATGATTTTCTTTACAATGTTGACGGGAATCGCATAAGAGTAACCTGCATAGGCG
>CALPWM020000179.1 GCA_943327275.2 Chitinophaga pinensis | reverse complement strand
TGAATCGATACCCGTCATGATCAACATGCCCCTGAATGAAGCGTAATCATTGATGCGCAGTCCATGGGTGGCGATGGGCCTCATCTTGGCAAAACCATCTGCATTCTCTGATGGCAGTTCATAAAAAGTTCCCGCACAGTTAAATAGGTCACGTTCTGTTGCCACTTCCCTGCAAATGCGCAATGATTGTCTTTCAATCAACCCTTTGTAGGCATCACCACCATGGGGCAGTCTCCAACGCCTTCCTACACCATCCACCAAAAGAATGGAAGAAGGCTCCACCTGGACAACCTGGGAAGGAATGGCCACTTTATCCCTGATCATTGCTGCACTGGTAAGATCGTTTTTCAAGACAATGTTCATCGCACTGTCCATTTCATAATATCCGGTTTCGGTGGAGGCATTTCCGTCTTTTGCTTTGGCAAGGATTCCAAGCTTTCGCTTTTCATCACCCAATGAAAGCAACAATCCACCCAAACTATTTTGGTCTGCAGCCTTGCTGAGACCATTGAACATGGCGGCTGGTTTGATAAGCTGTTTTTTATTGTCCCCATATACAAAAGATGCAGAGAGGGATGAGGATTGCAATGATTTGACCCTGATCCATTCGCCCTGGGTTTCCTTGGCGAAAGGAACTACGACCGAGGCACCAGCTGAAAGATTCAATTGTTGAAGCAGTTGCCATTTACCATTGCCGAGCCTGTCTACTTCCAACACCAAAGAAACGGATGCGTTGCCATGGTTTTTGAAAAGTGCGGAACGCTTGTCCCATCCAGCAAAAAGAAAAGGTTCAGATATTGCACCGGCCTGAACTTGTTCATTGTACCAAACAGATCCCTGTGCGCCCGTTGAGCCAAGGCTATCAGGTGTCTTCAGGGAAGTGAACCAAAGGTTTGAATTGGATTGGCCTGGACCGAGTATGCCACCCTTTTCTTTCCTTTTGTTGAGAAACTCACTCTTGGCAGCGTCATCACAACCAAAAACCAACTGGTTGTTCCAGCGTGTAAAGTCGCCAATGACTTTGAGGTATGAGGATCTTGGCCTTATGCCCGCGGTATTGCTTGATTTGAAGCTCGCAGGGAAACGCCAAAACATGCCATGCATGGTCATCATGAAATCCTTTTTCTGTTCTGAGCCGATATTCCTGATCCTGGGCCATTCGGTATTCCAACCATGTGCCCCATCATAGGAATTGGAGGCCTTGGGCAAGCGATAAAAAGACCACTTGCCATTATCCCTGCAAGCGATGATTACAGACTTGTAGTCCCAGCCGGTTGACCAAATGGGATCTGATGAAGGTGAAGGATTTCCTTCAATTCCACCAGGCCCTGTTACTTCAACAAACTGATTTCTTCTGATCAGTTTCCATGTCTTCCCATCCCACTCAGACAATGACCCCGCTTCAATCTTTGGATCCACCCTAGCCTTTTCGCCGGCTTCACCATTGTTTGAATAAACATAAACGCCCTGACCAGAATAAAAGCCTTTGCCATGTACACCCTGCAATAACTCACTTTCATGGCTTTTTGCCCCTTCCCTGCGCATCACGTTTCCATCTTTGAACAACAATTTTACCGCAAGGGTATGCACATCCACCTCATAAAATCCTTCTTCCATCGTAGCAAATACCAATTTATTCGCAGGATCTGTAATGCTCCTTGCAATACCAGTAAGCCTTCCAGGCATTTCTGTAATCGGTATCACACGAACATTTCCTTTTGCATCAATGGCATAATGACCGATGAAAAGCTGATTGCTTTCTCTGTGTATCATACGGTTGGCGGGAGTTCCTCCAACGCTTTCCGGCCGAATGGTCTGTTGCATGGTTGAGGAAATTTCATACAATTTATCGGAAGACCCGAAGGGCAAATGCGGGCCATAACTAATGGCCCATAGCTTTCCTGCCCATGGAACTACTGAGCCCGTGCCGCATTCGCCTTCTTGGTTGTACATGGCAAGGGAGGGGTAAATACCATTGATGGAAACTGGCTTTGTAGATTTAGTATCAACTGCAGTGTTGAAAAAACTACCATCCAATGAATAGGTTTTTCCTGCAACCATCTTCAACATCAATTTTTTTCCATTGTATAAGAAATTAAAATTGCCATTGTATCTTGATTTAAGTTTTACCTGGGTCAACTTTCCTCCTGCCCACTTCATGTCAACCTGTACATTACCACGCGCTTTTAAACCAGACACTTCCCCTACACTCCAGGCAGAGGGCAATGCTGGCAACAAGTGAATGATATCGTTGTGGCTTTGCAACAACATTTCAGCAATCCCTGCTGTATATCCAAAATTGGCATCCATTTGAAAAGGAGGATGAGATCCAAACAGGTTGGGATACACACCACTTTTTTCTCCTGTCTTTGAACCTGGCTGAACAGGTTTGAGCAATTCGCGAACCAGCACATGTGCCTTGTTCCCGTCAAACAACCTTGCCCAGATATTGATTTTCCAGGCAGAACTCCAGCCAGTGCTGATGTTGCCGCGGGCTTCCAAAGACCTTCTCGCAGCGGTTGCCAATTGGGGCGTATGAATTGGATCAATCTGTTTTCCTGGATGAACAGCAAACATGTGTGAATTGTGACGGTGGTGATCAGTAGAATCATCCCAATCTTCCATCCATTCCTGCAGTTGTCCCCACCGTCCTATCTGTGCCTTGAGCAATTGTTTCTGCATGGCTTCCACCTTCATCCTGTAGGCAACATCCTTGCCCAATATCTTTGCTGCTGCAATATAATCGGTGAACAATTCATCTATAATCTGCTGGTCATAGGATGCGCCTGGGTATGGATTTTTATCCCCTTCATTTTTACCGGGGCCATGCTCGGGAGACCATCCATCGGGCGTGATGAGCTTGCCGTTTTTCCCTACCACCAGATGTCCTTCCCAATATTCCACCAATTCTTTCAGCAAAGGATACGCACGATCCCTCAGAAAAACAGTATCCAGTGTAAATGCATAATGTTCCCAAAAATGCTGGCTCATCCAGGCACTTCCTGGACGATGCAAACGCCATTTGCTGGACCCACCCATGGTATTGTTTGTACTGTATGCTACCCAACCCACATCAGTTTTTAAAACTGAATCTTTACTTGTTTTTTGCACCTTACCCAGGTTTTCCACCCAATCCAACATGGGCAAATGTGTTTCAGGGATATTGGTTACTTCAGCAGACCAATAGTTCATCTGGATGTTGATGTTGGTGGTGTATTGAGAATACCATGGTGGCTTCACCTCATTGTTCCACAAGCCCTGAAGATTGGCTGGCAAGCCTCCCTTTCTTGAAGAACTGATCAACAGGTATCTGCCATATTGAAAAAGAAGCGCTTCCATGCCATTATCCTTCGCTGCTTTGTTGTAAGCCAACAAACGCTGATCGATAGGAAGGGAAACATCAGGTCCAAGATCCAGTTTGACACGGTTAAACAACTTGCCAAAATCATTGGTATGTCTTGCTCTCAATGATTTGTAGGATTGTTTTGAAACAGCAGTCAACCTTGCATTGAGCAATTCTACTGGCAATTCACCAAACACATCCCGCACATTGAATTTTTTAAAAGAAGTGATGGCAGACATATACACCAATACCGTATCTGCATTCGCGACAACAATTGAACTGTCGGTATTGCTGCGTTTTCCTCCCTTTGCATTGACAATGGCCTTGGCCATGTATTCCATCCCATTTTCCTGGAGTTTACCTCTGAAAGATATTGAATTTGATGTGACAGCAGTCTGACTGGCACGCGTATCTTTTAATGCAATGGCCATGTTCACTGCCGATTTTTTATCAGCGGTAATCATCATGATCAGGGCTTGATCAGGCTGGCTTACAAAGTATTCCCTTTTGAAATGAGTGGAATTGTACTGATAGGTAATGGTATGCATCGCATCACTGAACGACAGACTCCTCTTATAATCACTGGTATTATCATGACCAAAATCAAACAAGAGGTTACCAAAAGGCTGGTAAAATCCAACCAGATCCGGCGTGCCAGTAACCAAAGAATTTTCATTGAATTGAATTCTTTCCTTTCCAGGCTGACCAAATACCATGGCCCCTAATGTTCCATTTCCAAGCGGTAATGCTTCCAACCATGTTGAGGCAGATTGTTTGAACCAGATCTCGTTCCCTGAATGTTTTTGCGTGGCTGACATTCCTGCACCTTGTGCATAGATGGCATTGCTGCTGAAGATCAATGTTGCAATGAACATTAGATTTCGCAATGATTTTCTGTAAGAATGCTTCATTATTGAATTGCTTTATTGTCTGTATAAATGATGTTCACTGGCCCCAATAATCCAGCGGGTTTCAGCGGGCTATCCTGCTTGTAGTAATACCAAAGCGTAAATGCTTTTCTACCTTGTGAAGGCCTTGGCTCATTCCTTATGAACCAGTCAGGAAAAGATTTCATGGGTCTTCCTGCATTGCCAAAGTCTTTTCGATCAGCGCCCCACTCGAAATCTGCAGGTTCCTGTTCATCCCCAATCAAGCGGTTTGCCCAATTGTTGGTGACGGATATTTTCAATTCATGTTGACCTGATGTAACAAGGGATGTGATATCATACTGATAAGGGGGATACCATTTCACACCCAGATCTTTACCATCCAGGCTTACCTGAACAATATCATGCAACTCACCAAGATCCAGCATCACTGATTTGCCTTGATGCTTTCCACTGTTTTCAAAAACAAATTTCTTGCTATAGGTTGCAGTGCCTGCAAAATACTTGACACGGTTCTCAGCATGTGTACCGAAATACTGTAAACGATCTATCGAAACATTGAAACTGCTGTC
>CALPWM020000178.1 GCA_943327275.2 Chitinophaga pinensis | reverse complement strand
ATTATTCCACAATTTATTGAAATTCAATTTACTATATATTTTCGCTTCAATTTTGTCATTGATTTCACAATAAATTAATATCATAGCCCAAACATATTCAAAAAGCAGCTTATGGGTTATTCGCGTCAGTCAATTACATTGCCTAGTTGAGTTTTGCATGAATTTCATTAATTCTACTTATACAACTAAAATCTTGCGTAAACACTCAATTTTATTCAGTTGATTTAATTTTAAATAAAGAATCTTTTTTGCAAACTGTCGATTTTTTCACCCAAACCCCTATCTTTGCCATCCCTAAAAAAAGAGGAACAATATGCTTATCATCGATTCAAAAGACTGCGAAAACATAGACAAGGCACTCAAGAAGTACAAGAAGAAGTACGAAAAATCCAAAACGCTTTTGCAATTGCGTGAGCGTCAGGCATTTATAAAGCCTTCTATCAGGCGCAGGGGAGAGATCCTGAAAGCGATCTACAAGCAGAAGATCTTCAACGGCACCATCGAGTCTTAGTCGTTGCTTCGCTAAAATATATTCCAGGGTAGTCATTGGGTTGCTTAACTTTATGACTACTCTTTTTTATGCCCATACCTCAGCAGCCGATACTGTCCCCATTCCTTGATTATATCAAGTTTGAAAAGCGTTATTCGGCGCATACATTTAGGGCTTATGCTGACGACCTGACCGCTTTTTTTTCCTTCGCCGAGGCACAATTTGAGGTAAGCCAACCTGCACAAATCACTCCGGGCATGATCCGGTCCTGGATGGCATCCCTGACCCTTCAGAAAGTCCAGCCCAGAAGCATCAACAGGAAAATTTCATCCCTCAAATCATTCTTTCGCTATTGCCTTGTACAGGGCCATATAACGGCCAATCCCACCAAAACCATACAGGTCCTGAAGACGAAAAAACGTTTGCCATCCTATGTGGAGCAGGATCAGATGGAGACCCTGCTGAAACAAACTATTTTTCCCGATGATTTTGGGGGCAGGGGAGACCACCTGATTCTTTCCCTCCTTTACCATACCGGTATCCGGGTCAGTGAGCTGGTTGGCCTGAAATCAAGCCAGATTGATTTCCCGAGAAGCCAGTTGAAAGTGCTTGGAAAAGGGAACAAGGAAAGGATCATTCCGCTGAATGGAGAATTGCTTGACAGGATCAAGGCATATGCGCAAGAAAAGAACAATCTTTTCCCGGAAGCCAACTTCCCCAACCTCTTGCTGACTTCTAGGCAGAAGCCTCCCAGTGCACGCCAGGTCTATGATATCGTAAAGAAATACCTCTCCTTGGTGACCACTGCAGACAAGAAAAGCCCGCATGTGTTGCGCCACAGTTTTGCCACCCACCTTACCGGCAACGGCGCTGAACTCAATGCAGTCAAAGAGTTACTCGGGCACAGCAGTCTTGCCGCAACGCAGGTTTATACCCACAACAATATCGAGCGGTTGAGGGACATCCACAAAAAAGCCCATCCCAAAGGATGATTTTTCGTTTTTTTAACGGATTAAATTTTGAACCCCTTTTCATTTCCCGTAACTTAAAGGGAGAATTGTTTTTATCCTTCACTGTTAAAATCCGCTAACATGACCGTTAACATCCAATCTGTACATTTTGATGCCGATAGCAAACTCCTTGACCATGTAAACAGGAAAATCGCCAAGATTGCCAGCCACCACGACAGGATCATGAACGTTGATGTTTTTCTTAAACTGGATAATGTAATCCACCAGATAAAAGACAAAGTTGCAGAGATCCGTGTGCAGATTCCAAAGCACGAGATTTTTGTCAAGCAGAGCACCAAATCCTTTGAGGAATCCTTTGACATGGCGCTTGATGCAGTGCTGATCCAGATCAAGAAAGTAAAGGAAAAGCAGGCAGTATAATTTGACTGCTGAAATATTTCCAAATTTTTTTCTACAAAGTTTTTGCTTTTGAAGAATTCCATTACCTTTGCCTCCCCAAAAAGGGATAGATCTTTTATAGATTGAAGTGTTATCGGTAAGGAAGTCAAAACCATTATTCCGCAGGACATTAAGCCAGAGTAGCTCAGCTGGTAGAGCAGCTGATTTGTAATCAGCTGGTCGGGGGTTCGAGTCCCTTCTCTGGCTCTTACATAAAAGAGGGTAAAACCTCTTTTAATGTTTATGTGAATATGTGCGGGCAGGTTCCAGAGCGGCCAAATGGGGCGGACTGTAAATCCGCTGTCTTTCGACTTCAGAGGTTCGAATCCTCTCCTGCCCACATTTCCTCAGGAACTGGGGTTTGCTTTTTTACCGATAAAACTAAGCGGGAGTAGCTCAATTGGTAGAGCGATAGCCTTCCAAGCTATAGGTTGCGAGTTCGAGACTCGTCTCCCGCTCACTTGCCGCCCTGAAACGGCGGTTGACCAGCCGTTGTAGCTCAGGGGTAGAGCACTTCCTTGGTAGGGAAGAGGTCGTGAGTTCGATTCTCACCAACGGCTCCAGGCCTTTCTGGGAAAAAACTTTTGTTAATCGTCCCAAAGTGAATAACTTTGCGGCCGTTTCCATAGGTAAACAAAGTTTAAACAAACAAAAACGTATAACAATGTCTAAAGAGACTTTCAAGCGGGACAAACCCCACGTAAACATTGGTACTATCGGTCACGTTGACCACGGTAAGACCACATTGACAGCTGCCATCACTGACATCCTTTCCAAGAGGGGTCTTGCACAGGCAAAGAAGTATGATGAAATTGATGGTGCTCCTGAAGAAAAAGAAAGGGGTATCACGATCAACACTGCTCACGTTGAGTATGAGACGGATTCTCGTCACTACGCTCACGTTGACTGTCCTGGTCACGCTGACTATGTAAAGAACATGATTACTGGTGCTGCCCAAATGGACGGTGCTGTACTTGTAGTGGCTGCGACTGATGGTCCTATGCCACAAACCAAGGAGCACATCCTTCTTGCCCGTCAGGTAGGTGTTCCACGTATTGTTGTTTTCATGAACAAGGTTGACCTTGTTGATGATCCAGAATTGTTGGAACTCGTTGAAATGGAAATCCGCGAAGAATTGACCAAGCGTGGTTTCGATGGTGATGCTACACCAATCATCAAAGGATCTGCTACAGGTGCTTTGGCTGGTGAGCCACAATGGGTTGCTGCAGTTAACGAACTCATGAACGCTGTTGACGAATATATTCCTCTTCCTCCCCGTCCAGTAGATCTTCCATTCCTTATGTCAGTTGAAGACGTATTCACCATCACTGGTCGTGGTACTGTTGCAACTGGTCGTATCGAGCGTGGTAGGATCAAAGTTGGTGAAGGTGTTGAGATCGTAGGTATGATGGAAGACAAATTGACTTCTACTTGTACTGGTGTTGAAATGTTCCGCAAGCTCCTCGATGAGGGTGAAGCTGGAGACAACGCAGGTCTTCTCCTCCGTGGTATTGAAAAGAGCCAAATCCGTCGTGGTATGGTAATTTGTAAGCCAGGATCAATCACTCCACACACTGAGTTCAAAGGCGAAGTTTACGTTTTGAGCAAGGATGAAGGTGGACGTCATACTCCTTTCTTCAACAAATACCGTCCTCAGTTCTACTTCCGTACAACTGACGTTACCGGAGAGTGTGAACTTCCTGCAGGAACTGAAATGGTTATGCCTGGTGACAACACCAACCTCCATGTAAAGTTGATCCAACCGATCGCGATGGAAAGAGGTTTGAAGTTTGCGATCCGTGAAGGTGGCCGTACCGTAGGTGCTGGTCAGGTTACTGAGATCGTTAAGTAAGACTTATTGGCCAATCTCTCCGGAGATGCAGCCTTAAAGCATAAATAACAAAGTACCTGGGTTTATATCCGGGTACTTTGTTTCTTAAAGAACGGGCATAGTTCAATGGTAGAATAGAGGTCTCCAAAACCTTTGATCTGGGTTCGAATCCTAGTGCCCGTGCAAATGAAAAGAATGAGTATCTTTACGATACAGTACTTTTCAAAAACAAAACAAGATGAATAAGATACAATCATATTTCAGGGATTCCTACAAGGAACTGATGGAGAAAGTGACCTGGCCCAATTGGCAGCAGCTTCAGCAGTCTACCATGATAGTACTCGTTGCTACCTTGGTAATCACTGCCATCGTTTGGTTGCTGGATCTTGGAAGCAGCAATCTTCTTAAATTCGTTTATTCATTGTTCAAGTAATGGAAGAAATAACAATACAACAGGATACAGCTGTTCAACCAGATACCAAGTGGTATGTTCTCCGTGTAATCAGTGGAAAGGAGAGGAAGGTGAAAGAGTACCTGGACAAGGATATTCTCCGCAATGGATGGGATACTGTTATCAAGCAGATTTTCCTTCCTGTAGAAAAAGTATACAAGGTTCAGAACGGTAAGAAAGTGATGAGGGAAAGAAACTTTTTTCCTGGTTATATCATGATTGAATGTGCAGGTGGAAAGTTGCATGACGACATCATTTCCGCCATCAAGAATACAACCAATGTTATACATTTCCTTGGTAAGGAAAATCCAATTGCATTGAGGAAAGCCGAGGTCAACAAGATGTTGGGCAAGATTGATGAGATGAGTGATGCAGGCGGAATGATCATGAGTGAGCCATTCATCATTGGTGAAACCATCAAGATCGTTGATGGACCTTTTAATGATTTCAATGGTGTAATCGAAGAAGTCAATGACGAAAAGAAGAAACTGAAGGTTACAGTGAAAATCTTTGGCCGCTCAACCCCAGTGGAGCTCAACTACATGCAAGTTGAGAAAATCTAAGAATGCTTAAAATGAGTAATAATAAAGAAGGGTAGCATTTGCTACCCTTTCTTTTTATGCAATGTT
>CALPWM020000177.1 GCA_943327275.2 Chitinophaga pinensis | reverse complement strand
GGTGATGGCGCTCAGCGGTGGCGTTGATTCTACTGTTGCTGCAACCCTTATCCACAGGGCCATTGGCAAAAACCTGTTCGGAATTTTTGTTGACAATGGTGTGTTGAGGAAAGATGAATTTGAAGCGGTGCTCAAAACATATGAAGTTTTAGACCTCAATGTAAAAGGTGTTGATGCAAAGCGTGAATTTTATGGTGCATTGAACGGCCTGAGCAATCCCGAAGAAAAAAGAAAAGCCATTGGCAGAACCTTTATTGAAATCTTTGACCAGGAGGCCCAATCATTGACCGATATTTCCTTTCTAGGGCAAGGCACCATCTATCCAGATGTCATTGAAAGTGTATCTGTACACGGCCCATCGGTGACGATCAAGTCTCACCACAATGTGGGCGGACTCCCTGAAACCATGAAACTCAGTCTGGTAGAGCCATTGCGCTATCTCTTCAAGGATGAAGTCAGAAAAGTAGGATTGGAGTTGGGTATACCGCACGATCTCCTTTTCAGGCATCCTTTCCCGGGTCCTGGATTGGCTATCCGTATTCTTGGTGAAATCACGGAAGAAAAAGTAAGGCTGTTGCAGGAAGCAGACAATATTTATATAGAATCGTTGAAGAAACATGACCTCTACAATAAGGTTTGGCAAGCGGGTGCGATTCTGCTGCCTGTCAAGTCTGTAGGTGTTATGGGGGATGAAAGGACCTATGAGTTCACCGTAGCACTCCGGGCAGTAACGTCGGTTGACGGCATGACTGCTGACTGGGCACACCTCCCCTATGAATTCCTTGGAGAAGTATCCAATGAAATCATCAACAGGGTCCGGGGCATCAACCGGGTGGTCTACGATATTTCCAGCAAGCCGCCTGCAACCATTGAATGGGAATAATGCAGTAATTTAGTTCAATGAAAAAGACGTTCCTGATGTTCTTTGCCCTATTGTGCATGGCTTTCGCCAATGGCCAGGGTAAGAAATACATCAGGGTTGGGCTTTTTACTTCCTTATACCTCGACTCTGCTTTCGATGCATCTGGGCAATACAAACTCCAAAACAGTTTTCCGCGCATGGCCATCAGTGGCCTGGAATTCTATGAAGGTGCTGTAATGGCGATTGATTCCATCAATCACTCAGGTCTCAAGGTCAGCATGGAAGTATTTGACATCCAAAGCAAGACTGGATCCATTTCCTACTTGCTCAACAACAAAAAAATAGATTCCCTGGATATCATCATCGCTCAAGCAAGCGGTAGCGATTATCTGGAACTGGCCCAGATCGCCAAAGAAAAAAACATACCCATGGTCAGTGCTACCTATCCCAATGATGGGGGCATCAGGGAAAGCCCAATGGTATTCATTGCGAATCCTAAAATCAACTCCCATATTCAGGTCATCCACAACCAGCTGTTTAAAAAATGGCCTGATGCCAATGTGATCTGGTTCAAAAGAAGTGGAGAGTTAGATGATAAAATTGAAGCGCAGTTCAGGGAAATCAATACAGCCTCGGTTTTTAGAAATAAATTCAGAACAGCTGCGTTGAACCCCGAATTCAAGTTGGAAGACTTGGCTCCATTCCTGGATACCACTAAAACAAACGTTCTGATTGCAGGGAGCCTGGATGATAAATTTGTTATCCAATTTGCCAGGGCGATTTCAACTTACCCCAAAAAAGGAATTATTCATGTAATTGGCATGCCTGGATGGGATGGCTTGAAAGAAATTCAGGCGAAAAACTATGCAGGAATCCCGATATATTTTACCACATCATTCTATATCCCTTCCGGCCATCAATGGGCCACGCAAGTTGAAGACAAAATAAAATCGATTACTGGCGTAAAGCCTTCAATATCATTGATCAAGGGATTTGAACTCACCTTTTATTTTGCCAATATCATGTACAAATACGGCCAAATAAAAACTGAGGGCCTTGAGGAAAAACCCTTTAAAGTGCTGAACGATTTTGACTTCAGGCCAATCAAATGGACAACAATATCAGTAGCTCCTGATTATTACGAAAACAAGCGGATTTATTTTATACGTCGCCTCAATGGTGTTGCTACAGTACAGTAGTTCAGTCTACCCAATCTGCTACAAAAATATTGGTATCCCTGGTTCCCCCGTTGTTCCTGTTGGAGCAGAAAACAATTTTCTTGCCATCAGTGCTGAACATTGGGAAAGCATCAAAGCCCTTGTCTCTGCTGATTTTTTTCAATCCTGATCCATCTTCGTTCATGGTATAGAGGTTGAAAGGAAATCCTCTTTTGTATTCGTGGTTAGAGGCAAAAATGATGGTCTTGCTGTCGGGCATATATGCCGGAGCCCAATTGGCCTGTCCCAATTGGCTTACCTGCTTTGGATTTGATCCATCGGCATTGGCAATCCATACCTCCATCTTGGTGGGCGCTACAAGGTTTTCACTGAGCAAGTCTTTGTACTCTTTCACTTCTTCGGGAGTGGTGGGTCTTGAAGCACGCCAGATGATTTTGGTGCCATCAGGGCTGTACCAGGCGCCACCGTCATACCCCAGTTGATTGGTAATTCTTTTGACCAGACCAGATTTCAAATCCATGGTATAGAGATCAATATCCCCATCCCTTGTAGATGTGAAAAGCATTGTTTTCCCATCAGGAGAAATGGTAGCTTCAGCATCATATCCTGGATGATTGGTCAGCTGCTTAGTAATCTTGCCATTGAGGTCAGAAACAAAAATATCATATCCAGCATAGAGCGGCCATATGTACTTGTTGCCGTACTTGCTGCGGTCAGGTACCGGTGGACAATTGACATCTGCAAGATGTGTTGATGCGAAAACGACATGCTTGTTGTCCTTCAAAAATGCGCCACATGTGGTCCTGCCTTTGCCTGGGCTCACCAATTTGGGCTCAAACTTTTCACCAGCCTTTGTGGGCAGTTTACCTATATAAATCTGATCGCAGGGAATATTTTCCTTGGGGTTCGTTTTCTGAAAAACCAGCCATTTCCCATCAAAACTGAAATAAGCTTCTGCATTGTCTCCTCCAACTGTGAGTTGTTGGATGTTCTTGAAATGGGACTCATCCGCATATTGAAGGCTGTCTTGGGCGAAAATGCTGCTGAAACTGGTTATCAACAACACGACGAAACACTGAAAATAGCTTGTTTTGAGGATTGCCATGGAACTGGTGATTTGAATGAATGCTAAATTAACAACTCCACCCTGTTGTTTTATCATTAAACTGTAATAAAACGGCACGATTTCATAATTTTGGGAATGCGCTTCCTGTTTCTTTTTTTGATGCTGGGATTTTTCACTTCCTTTTTCTCGTCTTGCGACGGTAAAAAAAGCGATGAAAAACTGTCAACCAAAAATGTTTCGGATTCCAGCTTACTGCTGCTCGAGAGATATCCAGACTCGGTGGAGCTCATCAACCCAATTGCCTTCAGCGCCTTAGAATTGGGAGATACTGCAAGATCAATTCAATTACTGAGCCAATCCCTCGGCCTGAAACTGGATCAGCCAGAAGTAGAGAACCAGCTCGGATTCCTTTTGGCAGCCATCAAAAGCGAACAGTCTCTCTTGATTGCCACAAGAATGACCCACAGCGAAAAAGCCCTGGATGCTGCAAGGGGCCACTATATCAAGGGCCTGTTCTATGCCAATATAGGAAATGACAAAGAGGCCATCAAGTCATTTGATTCTTCCATTATCAGCAACTTTACGTTTACCGATGCATATATAGAAAAGGCTATATCCCTTTATCATTCTGGAGAAATCAACAAGGCCATTGATGCATTGTCCAAAGCCATGGATCTTGACAGCAAAAACCCTGATGTATACTACTGGCTGGGGCTTTGCCTGGAACAAAAAAAAGAAACTGAAAAAGCTGCTGCTTATTACCAAGAAGCCCTGAGGCTTTCCCCAGACCATGAAGGTGCCATCAAATCACTCAACAACTTAAAAAAATAATACCATGCCTATTGTAGCCCCATCGTTCCTCGCTGCTGATTTTCTTCATTTGGATAAGGCATGCGAAATGGTAAACCAATCTGCAGCGGAGTGGCTACACCTTGATGTTATGGATGGCCGGTTTGTACCCAATATCAGCTTTGGGATTCCGGTAATATCTGCCATCAGAAAAGCCACCTCAAAGGTTTGCGATGTTCATCTCATGATTGAAGAGCCCGAGAAATATGCTGAGGCCTTCAAAGCAGCAGGGGCCGATGTGCTGACCGTTCACGCTGAGGCATGCAGACACCTGCACCGCAACCTGCAACAAATCAAAGACCTGGGAATGAAAGCTGGCATAGCCCTGAATCCCCATACCCCCATATCAACCATTGATGAGGTCTTGGCTGATGCTGACCTTGTATGCATCATGACCGTCAACCCTGGGTTCGGAGGCCAAAAATTCATTCATTCCATGTTGAAAAAAGTTCAAAGCTTGAAAGAGTCCATCATCAAAAAAGGCGCCAATACACTCATTGAAATTGATGGAGGCGTAACCCTGGACAATGCATCAGCACTGGTAAGGGCTGGCGCAGACGTATTGGTTGCGGGCAACACCGTTTTCGCTGCAAATGACCCCATGGGAACAATCGCAGCCTTGAAGGCCATTCATTGACAAGATTTCATTGCCTTATCGTTAAATTTTAGCGAATGGTTTGTTTTCCCACAGTTGTTGATAAGTAAGTTGAAGGATATTCGTCAGCAAAGAATTAAATTTGAATAGAACGAGAACCGATCAACTAAAAACCTAAAATCCGCCACTTTGACTGAAACCATCATCAACCTCGACTCCATCAATCCCATCGAATTTTTTGGCGTCAACAATGGGAAACT
>CALPWM020000176.1 GCA_943327275.2 Chitinophaga pinensis | reverse complement strand
TCATGTTGGCCATCATCGAAGGCATTACAGAATTTCTTCCTGTGTCTTCAACCGGTCACATGGTCATTGCCTCCGCGTTTTTCAATATCGGAGATGACCCTTTCACCAAATTATTTGAGGTGGTGATACAGTTTGGGGCCATACTTTCTGTTGTAGTATTGTATTGGAAGAAGTTCATGGACTTCAAACGCGTCAGTTTTTATTTCAAGCTTTTTGTGGCCATCCTTCCGGCACTGGCCTTTGGTGCTTTGTTCAAAAAACACATCGAGGCCGTACTGGAGAAACCACTCTTCATCTCCATTGTGCTCTTTGCAGGAGGCGTTATTCTTCTATTTGTAGACAAATGGTTCAAACATGGGACCATTGAAAAAGAAGAAGAAATCACCTACAAAAAAGCTTTTTTCATTGGCATGTACCAGGTGCTGGCGGTCTTGTTCCCAGGATTGAGCCGCAGTGCTGCAACCATCATTGGTGGCATGCAACAAAAACTCACCCGCTCATTGGCTGCAGACTTTTCTTTCTTTCTTGCTGTACCGACCATGGCAGCAGCCACGCTGAAAAGCCTCTACGACATCTGGAAGGATGAGCCTGCCTTGCTGAATACCCAGGGGATTAATTTTCTTTTGCTGGGAAGCAGCATAGCATTTGTTGTAGCCCTGCTTGCCATCAAGTTTTTCATCCGTTTTCTGCAACAAAATGGTTTCAGGATCTTTGGATGGTACAGAATTGTGCTTGGCGCTGTCTTGATATTGCTTATCTTAACGGATAAGCTTTAGCCAATGAATACAAATAGGAAGAAGATTCAAAATGCCTGGGCCATGTACGACTGGGCCAACAGCACCTATAACCTGGTCATCACTTCTACCATTTTTCCTGCTTATTATGTGGCGGTAACCAGCAACAAAAATCCTGATGAACTTTCCTACGTCAGTTTCTTCGGTATCCGTGTCATCAATACAGCGCTGCAGAACTATGCACTGGCCCTTGTTTTTTTTCTGGTGGCCCTGATGTCGCCCATCATGTCTTCGATTGCTGATTACAGGGGCAATAAAAAAGCCTTCATGCGTGTGTTTACCATGATGGGATCGATGTCCTGCGCAGCCTTGTTTTTTTTCACACCAGACAGAATAGAATACGGCATCATCTTTTTCTCACTTGCTGCATTGGGCTTCTGGAACAGTTGGGTTTTTTACAATTCTTATCTTCCTGATATTGCAAGCCCGGAAGAACGCGACAGTGTGAGTGCCAAGGGATTTGCCATGGGATATATTGGCAGCGTATTGTTGCAGTTGATTTGCTTTGTCATCATCTTAAAACCAGAATTATTCGGATTGGACAATGGAGACAAAACATTGGGACCAAGGATTTCCTTTTTACTGGTGGGGCTTTGGTGGTTTGGGTTTTCACAGATCCCATTTCGTGTGCTCCCATCCAATACCAAGAGCAACAAAAAACTCAAGAAGCATATTCTCATCAATGGATTTCATGAACTTCAACTGGTTTGGAAGCAGGTGAAGCAGATTCCTGCCTTGAAGCGCTATCTGGCAGCTTTTTTCTTTCTGAGCGTTGGGGTACAGACTGTTATGCTTGTGGCTGCAGGGTACAGCAAAAAACACATCTTTCCCAAGCCAGAAGATGAGCCCAAACTCATCCTTACCATTTTGCTCATTCAGATTGTTGCCATCTTTGGTGCCATTGCCCTGAGCAAGCTGTCAAAAAAAATTGGCAATCTTCCTACCATGCTGGTAGGCATCGTCATATGGGTGGCCATATGTATCTGGGGCTATTTCATCACTTCCCAAACCCAATTTTATATCCTGGCTGCCTGTGTGGGATTGGTCATGGGAGGCATCCAGTCCATTGGCAGAAGCACCTACTCAAAACTTTTGCCTGAGACTACTGATACCACTTCATTTTTCAGTTTCTATGATGTTACGGAAAAGATTGCATTGACCCTCGGACTCTTCCTGTTTGCATACAATGAAGAACTCACCGGCAGCATGAGGAATTCTATTCTTGTACTCATGGTGTTCTTCATCATCAGTTTTTTCGCCTTGCTCTACACCAAGGCGGTCATCACAAGAGAAAAATATGCAAGTTTATTCAATTGATACCGGCCTCTTCAAATTGGATGGTGGTGCCATGTTCGGTGTTGTCCCCAAAACCCTTTGGCAAAAATCAATTCCTGCAGATGAAAACAACCGCTGCACTTTTGCGATGCGCTGTTTGCTTGTAGTCGATGGTAAAAGAAAAATCCTCATCGATACCGGAATGGGAAACAAACAATCAGCAAAATTTTTTAGCCACTATTTCCCTCACGGAGATGGCAGTTTGCTGGGTTCACTGCTCAAGCTGGGTTTTCAACCAGAAGACATTACCGATGTGCTGTTGACACACCTTCATTTTGACCATTGCGGTGGTGCCGTTTCAATGATCGATGACAAACTTGAATTGACATTCCCCAATGCCCTATACTGGAGCAGTGAAGCACATTGGCAATGGGCCACCAAACCCAATGCCAGGGAAAAAGCATCTTTTCTTACAGAAAATATCATGCCCATCCTAGACAAAGGAAGGCTCCGTTTTGTAGAAGAAAAAAAAGGAGAAAAAACGAGCTTTGGCAACAACATTGACATCATGTTCACCAATGGTCATACCCGTTCCATGATGCACCCCCTGATCAACATCAAAGGCAGAACCCTTGCTTATGTAGCCGACCTCATTCCCACTGCTGCGCATATTCCATTGCCCTATATTGCGGGTTATGACATGTACCCCATGACCAGCTTAGAAGAAAAAGAAATTTACCTTGAAGAGGCAGTAGCCAACAACCATGTGCTTTTTCTTGAGCATGATGCCACAACCATTTGCTGCACAGTAGAAAAAACCGAAAAAGGGTTTAGGAAAAAAGAAATTATTCAGTTGGAAACATTGGTCTGATCAGTTGAAGCTGATCATGGACTGCATAGGATAGCGAAGGTTCCTGTAACCCATCATGTCTACCTTGATGCTGCCCACTGTTATCGGGCTTTCAATCCGCAAAGGAACATGGTTTCCATCATCAGAAACCCATACACTCATCAGCTCTCCTCCCTCAAAGATGGTGCCACTGATCAGCATGGGCTTGAACTTGATGGCCCTGAATTTGCCATAGCGGGTTTTGATGACTTCCTTTCCCATGTAGCGGATGTAAATGCTGTGCACTTCATCATCGAGGAACATTTTGAAGGGAATTTTCTCCCCTATCTTGTATTTTGAGAAGTTGATGTTGCGTGCATAATAAATGGAACTCAATACATCCTGTATGCAATCTTCAATCGGGAATGTACCTTTTGTGCTTACAGCTTTTTTCTCAGTGTGATTAAAAAGCACAAGCTCATCTTTCCTGAAACCTCCCTCTTCCACATGCCTTACAAATTTATAGGGCTTCAGTGTTGCCGTGTCAATATAGGTTTCATAACGGTCACGCACTTTAAAAATCCAATCATAGGAAGGATTGGAGTTGCCCAGGCCTACCACATGGTAAACAGGCCGGGAATTCAGCTTTTCATTGGAAACGGAAAAAGAAGCCGTTCCTGCGTCTACATAAAGACCAATCACGTTGTAGAAAATTTTAAACGTGATCACTTCCCCTGCATTAAATGACATATTGCTCAAGCCACAAAAATCATTTCCCGCACTCAACCTGATGAGGCCGAGAGAGAAAATGGAAACAAGTATTATTTTGTAAAAGCTCCGCATATTGCAAATATAAAACCATTAGCAGTCGGATTTTGTTCTGCATTTGGCTACAGGAATAAAGTTTTCTTAAAAAGAGGATGGAATAATTTTTACCTTGATCGGAAACGCATCAATCCAATGGCCCCAACCGCAGCGGGCAGCATCAGGTTGATCAGCCAAACTGCAGTTACCGAAACAGCTATTCCCAGTGCATTCGCTGTCAATGACCCCATCAGCAACAGGGCAAATTCCCACCGCAGCCCCAGTTCCAAAAAAGAGAAAGTGGGCACAATGGCAAGCCACAAAAGCATGATAGAAATGGCTACAAATGTATCACGAAAACCAATCCCCGTATTGGTCAGCTTAAAAAGCAACCAGTATTGGAGGATGAAAAAGACAAACCGAAGGAATGAGAGCAGCAATACTTTCAACAGGATATTGTTGGGAATGGTGGTCAATGCGCCAAGCTTTCCCCGGAATTTTCCGAGCATGCGCAGCGAGAGGATCCAATTGAAAACCAGTCCTGCTTTGAAATACAGCAGCATAAAAAAAATGATGGTCAAAGGAGTGACCCATAAAAGCATGGATTGTATTGCCTGCAGGCCTTTAGCGGCGGGATAAAGATGCTGATCCTGCCATTCCATGCAAAGGGCAATGCCGCCTGCCATGCAGGTTACAATCAGCTGCGCAAAATTGCCAACAACAGTCAAGGCAGTGCCCTGCAATCGCTGTCCACTGGGAAGATGCATCACCCTACCGGCAAATTCACCCATTCTGTTGGGTGTTGCGATGGACAAGGCAATGCCCGATAAGATCATCCTGAACGCCTCAGCAAGCTTGATGTGATGTCCAGGGCTCAACATGACCTGCCATTTTTTTGCTTCCAGCAACCACTGCAGCAACATGATCACCAATACAAATAACAACAGCAACGCTCCCCATCCCTGAAGCGATGCCACAAGGGAAGAAAAATGCAGATCAATATCTTTCTGTCCAATCACCTGCTTGTACACATTGTAGGTCAATCCAATGAAGAACGCCGGACCAAGCAGGTAATTGAATAATATTTTGATACTTTTGTTCAGTGTGATTGCTTATCCCTTCAAAAATAAACCCAGTTGG
>CALPWM020000175.1 GCA_943327275.2 Chitinophaga pinensis | reverse complement strand
TTTCCGTTTTTTACTCCTTTAAAATATTTAACCGATGGGGCTTACTGGTATTTGAATCAAACTCGCTTGATCCGGAGCTGGGTTGGGATGGATCCTTAAAGGGAAAGGATCAGCCAGCGGGCACCTACACGTGGGTAGTATATGGAATTGGTCAAACTGGCAGACCCATCAGTAAATCAGGATCGGTGGTATTAATCAGGTAAAATGAAATTGATAAAACACAACATATCACTCATTTTCATTCTTCTGCTAGCTGTTGCTTCAGAGGCTCAGGATGCACATTATTCACAATATTTCAATTCCCCGCTTTCACTGAATCCTGCATTCACAGGATACTATGATGGGAAGCACCGTCTTGCCACCAATTTTAGAAACCAATGGATGGGTGCTGGGGATCCGTTTACAACAGCAACCGTTGGTTTCGACACAAGAATGTTGACACAGCAAATGGACAAGAGTCTACTTGGTATTGGCATTGTATTGATGGGTGACAGAACAGCTACAGGTGCTTACAACAGCAATTATGCCAGCTTGTCTACTGCTTATCACCAGGCATTGGATGAGGAAGGATTTCAACACCTCGCAGTTGGTTTTCAGGGAAGCTTGGGTGCAAGGATGCTTGATTACAACCGCATTTCCTTCAACAATCAATTTGCCAGCAGGGGCTTTGATCTTTCACTTTCCAACAACGAAAATTTTGTTACCAGGAGAAGTTCTTATGTTGATTTCAATTTTGGATTGATGTATAATTACCTGAAAGACAGAACCAGGTTTTATCTTGGCACATCCTATTACCATCTCAATCAACCCAAGATGAGTTTTTTAGGCAATGATGAATACATGTTGCCGGCAAGAGCAACCGTGCATGCAGGGGCATCTTTTTTGGTTGCTGCTCAAGGAGAATTGTTTCTCAGCGGTCAATTCATGAATCAGGCCGGAGTGAACAATACTACCATCGGTTTAGCATACGGCTACAGTCCATATATATCGGATGACAACAATGTCTTTTATGCAGGGTTGTTTTATAGAAACCAGGACGCTGTATATCCTTATTTGGGATACTTGTTGAACGATATTCAGATTGGTCTGAGCTACGATATCAACACTTCTGGCATTCAAACGGGTAATCGAAGGAACAAGAGTTTTGAACTCTCCGTCATTTATCACTTCTTCGATCCCAACGCCATCAGAAGGGTAATGCCTTGGTATTAGGATGTTCTACCAGGCAATGCCATAATCTTCGCCATGGTTGCTTGATCCGCCCCATAGGCTTCCATGCTTCCAGTCAAATCCTATCGCATTGATCGGGCCTGATGTCCTTTCTGTAAAACTCAAGGTGTATCCCATTTTTTTCAAGGCGGCTCTAACCGATTCAGGAGTTTTGTCCTGCAATAAAATACTGCCTGGCCTGGGTTTCCTGTCATCAGTTTTGGTTCCTCCAAGGGATAACCACAACTGGTTTGAATTGATGTTGGCGGCCTCTGAAGCCTGTTGAACAGTCATGCCAAATTCAACCACATTCAAGAAAAATTGCAGCAAATTCTGGTCTTGTGTGTCTCCGCCTTGCACTGCAAATGCAAGAAATGGTTTGCCATCTTTCATCGCAAGGCTTGGTGTTAGGGTAACGCGTGGGCGTTTGCCGGGGGCAACCACGTTGAAAGGATTAAGGGTGGAATCGAGAACAAAACTTTGCATCCTTTGGCTCATGCCAACGCCAGTTTTTCCCGCAATGCATGCAGGAATCCATCCCCCGCTGGGAGTAATGGAAACGACCCAGCCTTCAGCATCTGCTGCTTCTACAGATGTAGTCCCCCTCCATAATCGGTCCTGATAATCCAGCTCAGCCATGGCAATGGCACCTGAATCGTGTGCAGGTACAAAATTTCTTTTGCTGCTGTCAAATCCTGAGAAACCTCTTTTGGCCAGCAAACTGAGATAGGGGTTTGTTCTTCCCTCAAATGGATAGGGGTCTCCAGGGCCAATGTTGGGATCATTTTTATCAGGGTTGATCTGTGCTGCCCTCATTTTTGCATATTCCTTGCTGAGCAATCCTTTGATGGGTTGCTTGGGGCCGAAATAGGGGTCGCCATAATAAAAGTCTCTGTCTGCAAAGGCCATGCTCATGGATTGATAAACAGTGTGGATGTACTTTGTACTGTTGTATCCCATTGATTTCAGGTCAACATTTTCCAGGATGTTCAAGGCTTGCAACATCGACGGTCCCTGTGTCCAGGACTGCAGTTTATACACATCAATTCCTTTGTAGTTGGCATGGGTTGTTTCTTCTTCGATCGGTTTCCAGTTGGCAAGATCCTGCTTGGTGATCAATCCACCTTGTTCCTGACATCCCCTTACAAATTCAGTAGCAATATCACCCTTGTAAAATCTGTCATATGCCGCCATGATGGCTGCTTTCCTAGACATTCCTTTTTTCAGGGCAAGTTGCTCTGCTTCCACCATCTTGGACAAAGTGATGAAAAGCTCTTCCTGCTTGAAGATTTCACCCGCTTCAGGGGCTTCTCTTTTTTCTCCGGCATGGGGAAGGAAAACCTTTTTGCTATAAGGCCATTGCTTTATTCTTTCTTTTCCTCTCTCAATGCTGTTGGCTGTTTGGGCATCAATAGGATAGCCTGATGCAAGTTCCATGGCTGGTGCCAAAACCTGTTTCAAACTCATGGTGCCATAGTTGGCCAGCATGTGACAAATGCCTCCGGGGGTACCTGGGGTAGTAGCAGCCAGGGGTCCGAACTCTGGAGGAAAATTGTATCCCTTTCCCTTGAAAAAATCTGGGGTTGCACCGGTTGGGGCTACTCCCATGGCATTCAGGGCAATCACTTTTTTGGTTTTGGGATTGTAGATGATGGCCTGGGTTTCTCCTCCCCAGCTCAATACATCCCACATGGTGCAGGTAGCGGCAAGCATGGCGCAGGCCGCATCTACAGCATTACCACCCTTGTTGAAGATGGTGGCTCCGGCAGTTGCTGCCAGGGGCTTTCCTGTGATGGCCATCCAATGTTTTCCATGCAAAGGGGGTTTCTGTGTTTGTTGTGCATTAGCAAAGCACCCGATGAAAGCGATGGATATTGTGACAAGAATTTTTTGCATGTAGAAAAGTATTGTGGCGATTGTACCAAGGTATAAAAAAATACAATGTGGCATACAGATTGTTGAGTGTGGCTTTCAGAGGGTTTTACGGGAACGATTTCGTAAAAAGATGCCATGAAAACCCAAGCACCCCCCGTGTTTTTGTATATTTGAATCCTTAACTTCATCACATGGACATCAGGTTTGCTATCGGAAAAAACGAGACAAAGACTTTGGATACGAACGGACTGCGGGATAATTTTCTGGTCAGCGAACTTTTTCAGGCGGATAAGCTGAAACTTACCTATTCTCATTATGACAGGATGATCATTGGTGGTGTGTTACCAGTTAAAAAGTCAATTGCCCTGTCCAATCCTGCAGAGTTGCGTGCTGACTATTTTTTAGAAAGAAGGGAATTGGGGATCATCAACATTGGTGGCAAAGGTGAGGTTGTGGTTGATGGAAAAAAACACGGATTGAAAAAGCTTGAGTGTTTGTATGTTGGGAAGGGTGCACAAAAAATCAGTTTCAGCTCTGCTGATAAAAAAGACCCAGCCAAATATTATTTGCTTTCTGCACCTGCCCATCACGCATATCCTACAAAGAAATTCACCAAAGAACAGGCTTCTCCGGTGGCATTGGGCGATGCTGCTACCTCCAACAAAAGAACTGTTTACAAGTATATACACAGGGATGGAATTCAAAGCTGTCAGCTGGTCATGGGATTGACTGTTTTGGAAAAAGGAAGTGTTTGGAATTCTGTGCCTCCACACACCCATACCCGCAGGATGGAAGTTTACCTGTATTTTGATCTTGATGCATCACAACGCCTTTTCCATTTCATGGGTGAACCGCAGGAAACAAGGCATATCGTCATGGCCAATGATGAGGCAGTGATATCTGCTCCATGGAGCATGCATTTTGGGAGCGGCACATCCAACTATTCATTCATCTGGGGTATGGCAGGGGAAAACCTTGACTATACCGACATGGATCCGGCTCCCATTACTACATTGAAATAATCAATCAACAAGAACCATTAAATACATCACAATGTCAAAGAAAGTTGTAACCCTTGGAGAGATCATGCTCCGTTTGTCAACACCCGATTTTAAGCGTTTTGTTCAGGCTGATACTTTTGACATCACCTATGGTGGTGGTGAAGCCAATGTTGCCGCTGCTTTGTGCAATTATGGACTGAACGGAACATTTGTAACCAAAGTGCCTAATAATCCGATTGGTCAGTCTGCCATCAACCATCTTCGCCGATATGGTGTGGATACGCAGTTTATCGCAAGAGGTGGTGACAGGCTTGGTATCTACTTTCTGGAGACGGGTGCTTCCATGAGGGCCTCACAGGTTGTTTATGACAGGGCTGGTGCATCCATCGCTGATGTTGATGCTTCAGAATTTGATTTTGATAAAATCCTTGATGGTGCAGATTGGTTCCATACAACCGGAATTACCCCTGCGTTGTCAGACAAGGCGGCAGCATTGACCGAAGCAGCTTTGAAAGCAGCGAAGGCCAAAGGTATTACCACCAGCATTGATCTGAACTACCGCAAGAAATTGTGGAGCAAGGAAAAAGCGAGAGAAGTGATGACAAGGCTTTGCCAATATGTTGATGTTTGCATCGGAAACGAAGAAGATGCTGACACGACCCTTGGCTTCAAGGCAAAAGATACGGATGTTACCAAAGGTGAATTGGATCTCGACGGATTCAAAGACGTTTTCAAGCAAATGAAAGAGAAATTCGGATTCAAAT
>CALPWM020000174.1 GCA_943327275.2 Chitinophaga pinensis | reverse complement strand
GTTATGTCCATGGTAGTTGGGCAGGTTGCATTTTCCAAAAACAAGTTTGTTCTGCTCAGGACTCCAGGCGGGATTGTTCAGCCTATGGGCTGCATTAAAATGTTCTTCCCTGTATACTGCCACTTTTTCGCCCATATGCCCTAATTATTAAAGATGATAAATGAATAACACAACGAAAGAGGCATTGTTTGGTCACAAGAGGCTAGTCACCAAAATACTCCACATAAATGCGGGGCGTTTCAACCAACTTGATGCAGTGAAGCAGGACCCCAGTTGGCATATGGGGTGCAAGCTGACCCCATATTTCATACACCAGGTTCTCTATAGAACAGATCTTTCCTTGCATGAAAGGGATATCCAGGTTGAGGTTGCGGTGATCCAGTACATCAACAACATATTCCTTGATGATTTTGCTCAGCAGCTTGGCATCGACAATGAACCCTGTATCTGGATCAGGAGCACCTTTGACGGTCACAAACAGTTCGAAATTATGCCCATGCCAATTTTCATTGGCGCATTTTCCAAAAACCGCATCGTTCTGCTCGGTTGTCCATTGAGGATTGTACAACTTGTGCGCTGCATTAAAATGCTCCCGTCTTGTCAAATAAAATGTTGGCATATGCTTGTTAGGGGTGCAAAGTTAAGAAGCAATATTAAAAATTCCGCTTGAAATCTGAATCCATACCCAAGAATGAATGCTATTCAATAGAATTGATGAACTTTGCTACATGAATATCCTGGTTATTGCGGCAACAGAGAGGGAGCTTACTGGCATAAAGGAAATCTCCTTTAACCGTCCATCCATGATGGTCCATACTGCAGTCAGCGGTGTTGGACTTCTTCCTTCCACTTACGTCATCATGCAGTTGATTGCCAGGTTGAAGCCAGACCTGATCATACAGGTTGGTATTGCCGGCAGCTTCAATCCAACCTTGGTTTTGGGAACAGCAGTAACCGTCAGGCAAGAAATTCTGGCGGATATGGGGGTTTATGAAACCGATGGATATCATGATATTTTTGAACTGGGACTGGCTGAGAAAAACATGGCCCCATTTGAGCAGGGCACCATTGTAAACCACCACGACAGCTTGGTTGAATGTGCATCCCTTCCTGCAGTTTCTGCTGTTTCCGTCAATGAAATCAGCACAAATCCTGATAAAATAGCTTTGTTTGCAGAGAAATACAAAGCAGACATTGAATCCATGGAAGGCGCAGCCCTTCACTATGTTTGTAGGATGCAGCAAATTCCCTTTATCCAAATCAGGGGGATTTCCAACATGGTTGGAGAGCGAGATAAAACGAAATGGAAAATCCCTGAATCATTGCTTGCTGCAAATAATGCCTGTATCAACCTTATCAACAAGATCCAACTGCCATGAAACTGAGTTTGGGAATTTCACCCTGCCCCAATGATACCTATATTTTTGATGCCATGCTCCATGGAAAAATTGATACGGAGGGATTGGAATTCACCACCCGTCTGGAGGATGTGGAGACCCTCAATCACCTGGCCATTGAAGGATCCCTGGACATCAGCAAGGTGAGCTATGGAGTTGTTTTTCAATTGTTGGGCAAGTACAGGATCCTTGAAGCAGGCAGCGCCCTTGGAAAAGGAGTTGGCCCTCTTTTTGTATCAAAAAAGATTGGCCATGAAAAAGAAATTGATTCCTCGACAATAACTGTTGCCCTTCCCGGCATCAATACCACCGCTCATTTGCTGTTCTCCCTGGCCTATCCGGAGATAAAAAATAAAATATTCGTCCCCTTTCATGTGATTGAAGACATGGTGATCAATGGCGATGTTGATGCGGGTGTTATCATCCATGAAAACAGGTTCACCTACCAGCAAAAAGGGCTAAATAAAATTTCAGACCTGGGAGATGTTTGGGAGCAACGAACAGGAGCACCCATTCCACTCGGTGGGATCCTGGTCAGGAGATCCTTTGACCTTGATCTTGCCAACAAGATCAACAGGGTAATCAACAGGAGCCTGGCCTTTGCCATTGAAAATGCCCAAGCATTGCCTGTTTTCGTCACTGAAAATGCACAGGAGATGAGTGAGGAAGTGATGCGCAACCATATTGGTCTTTACGTCAACGAATTTTCCCTTGCACTCGGTAAAGAAGGGAGGTTGGCTGTATTGGAATTGATCAAAGCATCAGCAGCCTTGAACCAAAAAGAGCTCCCTGAAGGGCTGAGCATATTTTTGTAAGAAAACTAGAAAAGCCCATAGAGCTCAGCATCAATCTTTGCGATGATTTCGCCAAGGTGCTCTTCGTTTTCAACAAATTTGGTTTTGTCGACATTGATGACCAGCAAAGGTCCTTCCTTGTAGCCTTCTATCCATTTGTTGTAATACTCATTTAAGCGCTTGAGGTAATCAAGGCGAATATTCTCTTCATATTCCCTTCCCCTTTTTTGAATCTGGCCTACCAGTGTAGGCACTGAGGCCTGGAGGTAAATCATGAGGTCTGGTGGCTTCACCATTTGGCGAAGGTTTTGAAAGAAATCAAAATAATTATCAAAATCACGCTTGCTCATAAGGCCCATCTCATGCAGGTTAGGCGCAAATATGTAAGCATCCTCATAAATAGTCCTGTCTTGGATAACAGTCTCGGTACCCCTGCTGATCTCTATCAGCTGGTTAAGTCGGCTGTTGAGGAAATAGATCTGAAGATTGAAGCTCCACCGGGGCATGTCTTCATAGAAATCAAACAAATACGGGTTTTGGTCCACGTCTTCAAACTGTGGAATCCATTTGTAGTGTTTGCTGAGCATTTCGGTGAGGGTGGTTTTCCCAGCACCGATATTTCCTGCTATTGCAACATGTTTTGGTTTTCTAGCTTTGGCCATAATATTCTGATTGGATCCGGTGTTCAACGGTCAGACAAAGTACATATTCATTTTCAATAAACCAAACCCATTGCATTTCGCACCAGGTCCATTGTCGCTGCAGCGCTTTTCCTGGCCTTTTCGGCACCCAGCTGCATGATGTCCTCCAGGTATTTTGAATCATTCCTGATGGATTCTGCCCTTTCCCTGATGGGGGCGATAAAAGCAACCATGTCCTCAGCCAATTGCTTTTTCATGTCGCCATAGCGGATGCTGCAGTTATCGTAGGAAACCTCGAAGGAGGAAATAACATCTTCGGCACTAACCAGGCGCATCAGCTGGAATATGTTTTCAATATAGTCCGGCTTTGGCATATTAGGACTGGTCGGGCCACCATCTGTCTTGGCCTTCATCACTTTTTTTCTGATCACATCATCCTCATCAGCTAGGTAAAGGGTGGCCAGTTGGTTTTCGCTTTTGCTCATTTTACCTGTGCCGTCGAGACTCGGCACCTTTACCAGGTCTTCCCCAAAGTTATAGGCCAATGGCTCAGGAAACACTTCCCCATAGCGGTGATTGAAGCGCTTGACAAAATTCCTTGCCATCTCCAGATGCTGCTCCTGGTCTTTGCCAACAGGTACCCAGGTGGCACGGTGAAGGATAATATCTGCAGCCTGCAGCACAGGATAGGTCAGCAAACCTGCAGTGATGTTGTCGGGCTGTAACCTTGCCTTGTCTTTGAAGGTGGTTGTCTTTTCAAGTTCACCCAAATAAGCCAGCATGTTGAGGTAAAGATAGAGTTCGGATGTTTCCCTGACATGGCTTTGGCAATACAATGCTGCTTTTTCAGGATCGATGCCGCAAGCGATGTTCTCTGCAAGAACACGGTGTACGTTTTCCTTCAGCTTCTTGGTATCCGGGTGTGTTGTAAGCGCATGGAGATCTGCTACCATAAAATAGCAGGTATACTCTTCCTGCAATTTTACATAGTTGCGCATGGCACCAAAATAGTTTCCCAGGTGCAGGAAGCCTGTAGGCCTGATCCCGCTCATAACGATCGCATTACCGTTTTTCATTCTGCAAAGATAATAAATGTAAAGGAGGGGATGAAGCCCCATGGCCAGGCATTCCATTCATCAATAAAATCCATGCAATGGTCCGAAATGGATTAATTTTACATTGAAATTGCGCAAATGGAACTCAACAGGGAAACCACCCAAAAACTCGCCGAACTCTCCAAGCTGGAATTCAATGACCAGGAACTGGCAGAAATTCAGGAAGACCTTGCCCAAATGATTGGTTTTGTTGAAAAACTGAATGAAATTGATACCACGGGTGTTCAACCACTGACCCATATCGGAACAGACGGGAACAGGCTTCGTGAAGATGAGATCAAAGGTTCTGTAGACAATGCAACTGCACTCAAAAATGCTCCCACCACTGAAGGGCCTTTTTTCACCGTACCCAAAGTGATCAAAAAATAATACCATGTCTGATTCAGTCATACACCTCGAAGAAATAAAGAAAAATTATATCATGGGCCGGCAGGAGCTTCAGGTGCTGAAAGGCATTTCCCTGGACATCTTGCGCAATGAATATGTGGCCCTGATGGGGCCCTCCGGTTCAGGAAAAAGCACCCTGATGAACATCCTCGGATGCCTGGACTCTCCTACATCCGGCAAATACATTTTGAATGGCCATGATGTAAGTACCATGCTGGACAACGACCTGGCAGACATCCGAAACAAGGAAATTGGATTTGTTTTTCAACAATTCAACCTCCTTCCCCGATTGAGCGCACTGGAGAATGTAGCCCTTCCTTTGGTTTATGCCGGCATCAACAAAAAAACAAGGTTCGAAATGGCCCATGAAGTGTTGAGAAAAGTGGATCTGTTGGACAGGAGCCACCACAAACCCAATGAGCTTTCTGGTGGGCAATGCCAAAGGGTAGCCATCGCAAGGGCCTTGGTCAACAACCCCTCGATCATTCTTGCTGATGAACCTACTGGTAACCTGGATACCAAAACGTCTTATGAAATCATGAAT
>CALPWM020000173.1 GCA_943327275.2 Chitinophaga pinensis | reverse complement strand
CAAAAAAATCAATAAACTGATCAAAGATTCAGGACTCAAAGTCCAGTCCCAGATCATGGATGATATTTTGAGGGTTACAGGCAAGAAAATAGATGATCTTCAGGCTGTTATGCAGGTTTGCAGAACCGCTGACCTTGATTTGCCCCTCCAGTTTGAGAACATGAGGAGCTAGTTTTAGACAAACTGATTTTTTACCTGAAAAAACAGTATATTTGCAACCTCATAAATGCCATGGCCAAATCCATGCAGCCTAAAAAATAAATACAATGAAACAAGCTATCCATCCAGACAATTACAGATTCGTAGTTTTCAAAGACATGAGTAATGGTACAACATTCTTGACCCGTTCAGCGGCTCAGTCTAAAGAAATGATCAAATGGGAAGACGGCAACGAATATCCTGTTATTAAACTTGAGATTTCCAACACCTCACACCCGTTCTTTACCGGTCAAAACATACTGGTAGATACAGCTGGTAGGATCGACAAGTTCAAAAAGAAATACGCAAAGAAGTAATTTCAACAAACCCTCCGCTTGGAGGGTTTTTCTTTTGACTTCAAGGTTGTAGCTTTGTCATAACACATGCCCAAACTCCTTTTACAATACAGCCATTTTCAAAAGGATTTTCTACCACTTACATTCACAAGGTCGTTTATTGACCTTAGGGTAGGAATATTAACGGTAGAAGACAAATGGCGCAAATTGTCATTGTCTCAGGATATTGAACTGGAGATAATTGACGATGATGCATCAGCTGACATCATTTGGGATGCAAGGTTGATCCCAAAGTTTTCATTGGATATCAAATCCTTTTTTGAAAAGAAAACAGCCCCTGATGATTCATTTTTTGCACTGAAAACTCCTTGGGATATCATTCATCACAATACTTCATTGGTTTTGGATGACATTCAATTGCTTTGCCCAACATTTGACTCCAACCCTTGCCTTGATCAGGTTTCAACATCAGGGATTCATCCGTTGTATGTCCACCAAACTGCTCGATTAGAGCATTGCTATATCAATACTGAGGAAGGTCCGGTAATGATTGATGAAGATGCCTGCATCATGCAAGGTGCAATGCTCAGAGGGCCTATGTATATTGGAAAAAGAACTGTGGTCAAAATGGGTGCGGCCTTGTATGCAGGCTCCAATATAGGAAGTGATTGTATAGTTGGAGGGGAGATAAAAAATACAATTTTTCAAGCTTACTCGAACAAGGGACATCATGGATACCTGGGCGATAGCTATATAGGAGAATGGTGTAACATGGGTGCCGGAACAAGTTGTTCCAACCTGAAAAATACTGCCGGTGAATTGAAGGCTTGGAACATGGATACATCATCCTTTATCAATGCAGGAAAAAAAGCAGGTATCCTCATGGGCGACCATGTTAAAACAGCCATCAATAGTTCATTCAACAGTGGTACAGTGATTGGTGGGTTTTCAAATGTATTTAACCCTGATGCACTGCTGCCCAAATATATTGCTCCATTTCAATGGGGCCAGGAACAGCACTATGAACTCGATAAGCTTTTGGAAGAGGTTAAGCGCTGGATGACCATGAAATTACAACAGCCCAATGCATCAATACTTGAATCAATTAAATCATATTATCTTAATACTATTCAACAATGAGAAAACAAATCGCAGCAGCCAACTGGAAGATGAACAATACCTTGGACGAAGGAACAAAACTCCTCAATGAAATTGTCAGTTCAGATATGCAAGTAAATGATAATCAGTCTGTAATATTTGCTGTCCCATTTCCATTTTTAATAAATGCCAATCAACAGGTGAGCAATAAGTCAAACATGTTTGTTGCAGCTCAAAATTGCCATAACAAAACATCAGGGGCCTTTACGGGCGAGGTTTCTGTAGATATGCTGGCATCCATCAATATTCATTATTGTGTGGTAGGACATAGCGAAAGGAGAGAGTATTTCTCAGAATCCAATCAAACGTTGGCTGAAAAAGTTGATCGTTGCCTCTCAAAAAGCATTACCCCAATATTCTGTTGTGGTGAACCCCTTGCTATTAGAGAAGATGATATTCAAAATGATTATGTGGCCCTACAATTGAAAGAATCCTTGTTTCATCTTGATGGTGAAGCCATTCAAAAGGTTGTCATTGCCTACGAACCCATTTGGGCGATTGGTACTGGCAAAACGGCTACCGCTGCACAGGCGCAAGAAATGCATGCCCATATCAGGACCGTACTGGCCAATCAATTTGGAGACGCTGTAGCAGCCAACATCTCCATTTTGTATGGCGGAAGTGTAAAAGGGGCAAATGCCAATGAAATTTTTTCACAACCAGACGTTGATGGCGGCCTCGTAGGTGGTGCATCTTTGATTGCCAATGAATTCATTCAAATCATAAAGGCATTAAAATAGTTCTTGTTTTAATTTTTGAGGTATCATCAATGAACATGGCAGCTCAGATCTTGTTATGATATTGCAAGATACAAGCACACTTAAAATGACTAACTTTGCATTTCTTCATAAACAGGATTACTAATCGTTTTACCGCTGAACCCATTCGATGAAAAAAATCAGGAATTTCTGCATCATTGCACATATTGATCATGGCAAATCTACTTTAGCGGATCGTTTGCTACAAACCACCAATACCATCAGTGAAAGGGAAATGATGGATCAGGTCCTGGATGACATGGACCTTGAAAGAGAGAAGGGCATTACTATCAAAAGCCATGCCATCCAAATCAACTACAAGCATACGGATGGTATTGAATACATCCTTAACCTCATTGACACACCCGGACATGTCGACTTTAGTTATGAGGTAAGTCGTGCCCTTGCCGCATGCGAAGGTGCACTCTTGTTGGTAGACGCAACCCAAGGAATTCAGGCCCAAACCATATCCAATCTTTATTTGGCAGTTGACAATAATCTTGAAATCATCCCTGTGATCAACAAGATCGATATGGATGGCGCCATGATTGAAGAGGTAAAGGATCAGATCATTGAACTAATCGGTTGTAAATCAGAAGATATTCTGTTGGCCAGCGGAAGAACAGGAATCGGTATTGAAGGAATCCTTGATGCGATTGTAAACAGGATTCCATCACCCAAAGGTGATCCTGAAGCACCACTTCAGGCACTCATATTTGATAGTGTCTTCAACTCTTTCAGGGGCATCATTGTATACTACCGGATCATGAATGGCAGCATTACCAAAGGTGAGAAAATCAAATTCATCTCTACTGACCAAGACTATGTTGCTGATGAAGTAGGGATTTTGAAACTGACCATGCAGGAGCAGAAAAAGGTACAATGTGGAGATGTGGGATACCTGATTACAGGAATCAAGAATGCCAAGGAAGTAAAGGTGGGTGACACCATAGTCAATGCCATCAATCCTGCCCCTATGATCAAAGGTTTTTCCGAGGTAAAGCCAATGGTTTTTGCGGGTATCTACCCTGTACAAACAGAGGATTTCGAGGAACTCAGGGAATGCATGGACAAGTTACAATTGAACGATGCATCATTGACCTATGAGCTTGAAACCTCACAGGCACTGGGTTTTGGATTTCGTTGCGGTTTCCTTGGATTGCTTCACATGGAAATCATCCAGGAGCGTTTGGAAAGGGAATTCAACCAGACGGTCATCACAACTGTTCCGAACGTAAGCTTCATTGCATACAGCACCAAGGGTGACATCATTCGGGTAAATAACCCCAGTGAAATGCCTGATCCTACCCAAATGAACAATATTGATGAACCTTTCATCAAAGCCCAAATCATCACAAAACCGGAATACATCGGTAATATCATGACGCTTTGTCTTGGTAAACGTGGTATGTTGATCAACCAAAGCTACCTAACCCAAACCAGGGTAGAGTTGGTTTTTGAAATGCCCCTTACCGAGATCGTATTTGATTTTTATGATAAGCTGAAAAGCCAGACCAGAGGATATGCTTCCTTCGATTATGTGCCAATTGAATACAGAGAAAGTGATATTGTGAAGATGGATATCCTCCTGAATGGTGAAAAAGTAGACGCCCTTTCTGCATTGATTCATCGCAGCCGTGCCCAGGATTTTGGCAGAAAACTTTGCGAAAAATTGAAAGAGTTGTTGCCACGTCAGCAATTCCAGATTGCCATTCAGGCTGCCATTGGCGCCAAAGTGGTTGCAAGGGAAAACATTTCCGCCATGAGAAAGGATGTTACTGCCAAATGTTACGGTGGTGATATCAGCCGTAAACGGAAATTACTTGAAAAACAAAAGGAAGGGAAGAAGAGGATGCGTCAGATAGGCAATGTTGAAGTACCACAGGAAGCATTCCTTGCTGTGTTGAAACTGGATGATTAACCCTTTTTGACCGGTTTTAATTTGTTCTCATTCAGTGGCTTTTCTACTGGTGCCTGTCCATCCAATAGTTTGAAGGTAAACACTTTCTCTACGTGTAACCACTTACCATTCACCCATTTGAAGGCTTCATAATCACCATCAGGAACATAGGTGAATTTTTTTGATGGTTCATTTGTCTCAGAGATAAGATGATCATACATGATCATTCCCATCTCTTCGTCGTAAAGCAACCTGCCATTACCATTTTTCTTGTATTCAATCCAAAACCTGGATTGATCTTTTTTTCTCACTGTATCCTGGGCAAAGCTGAAAAATGAGCCTCCAAAAACGGGCTGGCCAGCATCATTAAATTGCAGTACTTCAATCCTTTTCTTTGTGCTTCTGATGGAGTTTTCGTCGTATCCCAATAGGGTATAATATTTTTTCTTATTAAACTCATGCATCAGGATCTTATAATAGATAGCACCAATCCACCATTCATGATTGGTTACCGTATCCTTTTGGGCGTTGATCAGAAAACTTCGATCTATCAATGGAAATAGTTTTAAACTTCCATCATTGGTTT
>CALPWM020000172.1 GCA_943327275.2 Chitinophaga pinensis | reverse complement strand
TGCATCTTGGGTAGAAGCGAAGTAGCCATAACGCTCTCCCCATACCCTCCAACAGTGTGCCATACGGTGTGCCACCTGCTTTGCAGAAGTCTCCCTTCCAAGAGAACCATCAGGTTGGGGAACGCCCGCCTTCCTGAAATATTTTTGTGCGATGATGTCTGTAGCAATCTGGCTCCATTGCTTTGGCACCTCAACATTGTTCATTTCAAAAACAACTTCCCCGCTGGGGTTGCGAATCACCGATGTGCGATAGTCATAATCAAACATTTCATAGACTGTCACCTTATCTGAAGTGAACTGTCTTTTGAACTTCAGACCTTGTGTGTTATTGCTGGCGGTTGCCTTTGATTTGTTGTTTGCCATATCGCTAAATGTTAAATGTTGGTGAAACCTGTCAATTTTCAAGGACAGAGTACGAAAATATCTCCCTATTGCCTGATTTCAAACCCCTAAATATCAACACCCTGTTGATAACTGCAACAATCCGCAATGGCAGTGGATTTGGGATTTTGTTCACTATTTTGTAAAAAAATATTTGGCAGTATTTGGGGAAATCAATATTATAAACATAGCCAAAAAAAAGAAACCCCTTGGTGACAAAAGTCATGCAAAGGGCATAATGAAAGTTTACCTTTGTATCCTAAAAATCAGCAGTACTTTGAAAATACAGAACCGCTTCATTGTTTCAATTTTCCTTCTATTCTTCTCATTCTTGGCTATAGCCCAACAAAGTAAATTCAGTGGCTGGGCAATGACTGTCAATACCATTGCGCTGAGCCCAAAATTCAACCTGATTTTTGACAGCCAATTGCGTTCAAATGACCAATGGAAACAACCCGAGACATTCATCCTCAGGCCCGGATTGACCTATGTTTTAAACAAGAATGTCTCTCTTAGCACTGGCCTGGCATTGATATACAACTGGAAGACAATTGGAGGTGTTAGAGATGGTGTTTCAGACAACAGGATTTGGCAACAACTTGGGATTAATCAACAAGTAAAAAATGCAGCTCTTCAACACAGGATCAGGATGGAAGAAAGATGGATCCCCGCTTTGAAAGTTGCCGGCAATGATATTGTGAAATCAGACCCCAGGTTCAATGCAAGATTCCGGTATTTCACCAGATGGATAAGCCCTTTTTCTAAAACCAAAAAACTGACAAAAGGCATGTATTGGGCTGCCCAGAATGAATTCTTTTTCAATGCAGCAGGAGCAAGACATGCCAACCGAAAACTGTTCGACCAGTCAAGGACCTATGCAGGAACAGGTTACCGCCTGGGCAAACATGCCGACCTGGAACTTGGCTACATGTTTTTCTATACTGAGGGCAGAAACAAGGACTATACCACCAATAACATCATACAGGTTTCCAGTTTCCTTCGTTTATAAGAAAGTTTTTCGCACATTTGCAATAGAATAGCCCCAAAATGCATCACTCCGTCTACACTACGATACTGGAAAACAAAAGCAAAGGGAAGAAATCCTTTGCCGTTTTGGTTGATCCAGACAAGACATCTGTCTCCAAGGCAGATGAATTGATTCGTTTGTGCACAGAGGCCTCAGTAGATTTCATTTTTGTAGGCGGCAGTCTGGTGGTCAGCGATCACCTGGAGGAACTGGTGCAACACATCAAAAGGGAATGTTCCATTCCAGTAGTGCTTTTCCCGGGGAGTCCATCCCAGGTTACCCCCTTCGCTGACGCCCTCCTCTACCTTTCGCTGATATCCGGAAGAAACCCAGAGTTATTAATCGGCCAGCATGTAGTATCGGCTCCTGTTGTCAGAAAAAGCGGCCTTGAGGTGATGTCTACGGGGTATATGGTGATTGATGGTGGTGCTCCCACTACAGTTTCTTACATCAGCAACGCCAATCCCATTCCTTCTGATAAGAACGAAATCGCTGTATGCACTGCAATGGCTGGCGAAATGCTAGGGCTGAAACTGCTCTATATGGACGCAGGCAGTGGAGCCAAAAAATCTATACCAGCGGCCATGATTGCAGCTGTTTCATCCCATACCGCCATTCCATTGATCATCGGAGGAGGCATCACCACAGCAGAAAAAGCATACGAGAACTGCAAAGCTGGGGCCGACATCATTGTCGTGGGCAATGCCATTGAGAAGGATCCTTCATTGATCAAGGAAATCAGCAAGGCCATCCACGCCAGCGAAGCATCAGACCAAACAGTCCTGGTACACTAAACTTATCCCTGATTTTAGCCTTTTTTCTAAAAAAAATCAGTTTATTTGCAACTCACAATTTTTCTTTACAAGACAGACACAGAAAAATGATTAAAAACCTGACCTCTTCATCAATAGCAGAAACGGCTCCTGCCGCTTCCATGCGTTGGGTTTTTGCTGTACCAAACGGAACAGTTTTTTTACGCCGACCGATTCCATTTTTGGTACGACGTTGATAGATACCAATCCCTAAGTCCGACAAATGTCGTTTAACCGGTTCAGCCCTAAGTGGCTTCATCCGGCAACAGTCAATTTTTCAATTCTCCGCACAAATGGAACAGCAAAAACAAGTTTTTGATATACATATCGCCAGTGAGCAGGATTACGGTTTTGCAGAAGAGATCTGCCTGGAAATGGAAGAATCTGCAAAAGCCCGCGGAACAGGTATTGCCAAAAGAAGCCCAGATTATATTCGTCAGAAAATGAACGAAGGAAAAGCGGTGATTGCCCTTACACAGGCGGGAGAATGGGCCGGCTTTTGTTATATTGAAACATGGGGACATGGAGAATATGTGGCCAATTCCGGACTGATTGTAAAGCCCACCTTGAGAAAGAGCGGGTTGGCCAAGTTGATCAAACAAACCGTATTCAAGCTCAGCAGGTCCACCTATCCCGATGCAAAAATATTCGGGCTCACCACAGGCTTGGCAGTCATGAAAATCAATTCTGAACTGGGATACGAACCCGTCACCTATTCAGAACTCACACAGGATGAAGATTTCTGGGCCGGATGCAAAAGTTGCATCAATTACGAGATCCTGATGAGCAAAGAAAGAAAAAATTGCATGTGCACGGCAATGCTTTATGATCCCAAAGACCATTATGAGCCCGAAGAAACCAAACAGTTTTTTGAGGAAAACGCAAAAGGTCTTGAGAGATTATTACGGTTCAGGGAATGGAAACTCCTGAAACCTTTTCTAAAAAAAGAAGAGAAATCATCCAAGTCCCTGAAAAGCTTTCTCTCCCCATTTTTCAATTTCTAAAGCAAGCGATACTATGTCAAAAAAAGTAATACTCGGATTCAGTGGCGGATTAGATACCACCTATTGTGTGAAATACCTTTCTGAAGAAAAAGGCTATGAAGTGCACAGTATCATTGTCAATACTGGTGGTTTCACGGATGAAGAACTGACCAATATCGAAAAGCATGCACATGCCCTGGGCGTTGCATCCCATACCACTGTAAATGCAGTAAAAACCTATTATGACAGGATCATCCGCTTCCTAGTATACGGCAATGTGCTCAAGAACAATACCTACCCCCTGAGTGTGAGTGCAGAGCGCCTCAGCCAGGCCATCCATATCGCAGAACATGCCCAAAAACTCGGCGCTGATGCAGTAGCCCACGGCAGCACAGGTGCAGGAAATGACCAGGTCCGTTTCGACATGGTTTTCCATATCATGATTCCGGGCGTAGAAATCATCACCCCGATTCGAGACCTGAAATTGAGCCGAGAGCAGGAAATTGAGTACCTGCAGTCCAAGGGCGTCAACATGAATGCTGAAAAGGCCATGTACTCCATCAACAAAGGACTTTGGGGAACAAGTGTGGGAGGCAAAGAAACCCTTTCTTCAAAAGGCATGCTACCTGAATCCGCATGGCCAACACAGGTTACCAAACATGATGCAGAAGAGGCTGTGCTTGGTTTTGAGAAAGGCCAACTTGTTTCAGTAAATGACAGAACATTCGATCACCCTTCTGAGGCCATACAATACCTTCAATCGATTGCAGGACCATTCGGTATTGGCCGTGATATCCATGTTGGCGACACCATCATCGGCATCAAGGGAAGGGTTGGATTTGAAGCCGCCGCACCCATGGTGATCCTCAAAGCGCATCACGCATTGGAAAAGCATGTCCTCACCAAATGGCAGTTGCAATGGAAAGATACCCTTTCACAGTTCTATGGCAACTGGTTGCATGAGGGCCAGATCATGGATCCAGTAATGCGCGATATTGAGGCATACCTTGAACATTCTCAGGAAAATGTAACAGGAAAAGTATTTGTTCAGCTGATGCCATACCGGTTCCAGGTCATTGGCATCGAATCTTCGTATGACCTGATGAACAGTAAGTTTGGGAAGTATGGAGAAATGAATTCAGGTTTCACTGGCAATGACGTTAGAGGCTTCAGCAAGATCTTTGGCAACCAAACCATTATTTGGAACGCTGTACAAAACGAAAACAAAAAAGATTAAATTCAATCCCATGGACAAGAAGATCAGGATCGGCATCATCGGCGGGGCAGGCTATACGGGCGGTGAATTGATTCGACTGCTTCTTGTTCATCCGTTTGCCACAATTGCCTTTGTACACAGCAAAAGCAATGCAGGCAATCCTTTGCACCAAGTACACCAAGACCTGCTGGGTTCAACCGATCTGGTTTTTTCCGGTGAAATCAACAACAACATCGATCTCCTTTTTCTTTGCCTGGGCCACGGAGAATCCACCAGATTCCTGAAAGAAAATACCATTGACGCTGGCATCAGGGTCATTGACCTGGCCAACGATTTCAGGCTCAACAAGGATGCCATCCAGGGAGACAGAACCTTTGTTTACGGCCTGCCAGAAATCAACCAGGATAAAATAGCCACTGCAAAAAACATTGCCAACCCTGGTTGTTTTGCAACAGCCATTCAACTGGGATTGTTGCCGATGGCCAAAGCAGGATTGTTGCAAG
>CALPWM020000171.1 GCA_943327275.2 Chitinophaga pinensis | reverse complement strand
ATGGAGCCTGAGGCAAAGGGTACCATCATCCTCAAAGAGCCCGATGGGAATGGCGTGAAAGCCGTAGCCGCAAAGGATGGCATTGTAATGGTGAAAATAAAAAGCAGCCGCATGTTGCTGGCCTATGGATTTTTGAGAAAGATTTTTGAGGTCTTTGAAAAATACAAAACGTCCATCGATATGATCACTACTTCTGAAGTAGCGGTATCAGTGACAATTGACAATACCTTGAATCTTGATCAGATTTCCAAGGAGCTGCACCCATTGGGTGAATTGGAAATTCTTGCTGATCAAACCATCGTTTCAGTCGTCGGCAATAAACTCACCCAGCAGGATCAACTGATAACAAGGATGTTTGATTCACTTGCCGGTATACCCGTAAACATGGTCAGTTTTGGAGGCAGTTTGCACAATGTTTCCATCCTGGTGCCAACGGCCTTCAAGAACGAAACGCTCAAAGTGCTGAACAAAGGGCTGTTTGGGCTCGACTGATGAAAGGTCAATAAAATGCAGTCATCAGATGATCAGCATCGCATCTCCATAGCTGAAGAACCTGTATTTGTCTTTGATGGCCTTTTTGTAAGCTTCCATTGTCAGTTCGTAGCCTGCAAACGCACAAGCCATGATGAGCAAGGAAGTTTTGGGCAGGTGAAAATTGGTGATCAATGAATCACAAATGGAGAACTCGTATGGAGGATGAATGAAGATATTGGTCCATCCTTCTGATGGTTTCAACATCTTGTCTGCAGTAAACGTACTCTCCAATGCCCTCATGGTTGTTGTACCCACAGAACAAATCCGATGTCCTTCAGATTTCGCCTTGTTCACTATTTTACAGGCAGTCTCGTCTACCTTATAATACTCAGCTTCCATTTTATGTTTGCTCAGGTCTTCCACTTCAATGGCCCTGAATGTTCCGAGACCAGTGTGAAGGGTTGTTTCTGCAAAACGGATTCCTTCAATTTCCAGACGCTTGATCAACTCACTTGAAAAGTGCAATCCTGCGGTTGGCGCTGCAACAGCTCCTTCATGTTTTGCATAAACAGTTTGGTACCTTTCCCTGTCCAGCTCATCTGGCTTGCGTTTGATGTATTTGGGCAATGGTGTTTCACCGAGTGAATTCAACACCAGTTTGAAGTCCTCATCTGACCCTTCAAAAAGGAAACGAATCGTCCTTCCTCTTGAAGTGGTATTGTCAATTACTTCAGCGATCAATTCATCTGCATCACCAAAATAGAGCTTGTTGCCTACACGGATTTTTCTTGCGGGATCAACAATAACATCCCATAACCTGTTCTGCTTGTTCAACTCTCTCAAAAGGAAAACCTCAATCTTGGCTCCGGTTTTCTCTTTCCGTCCGTACATTCTGGCAGGGAATACCTTGGTATTGTTTACGACGAAAACGTCTTTTTCCTCAAAATAATCGAGAATGTCCTTGAATGTTTTGTTCTCGATCAGACCAGTGTCCTTGTGGACAACCATGAGCCTGGCGTCTTCTCTTCTTTTGGTGGGTGTCTGGGCAATGAGATTTAGGGGGAAATCGAACCTGAATTGGGATAGTTTCATGCGTAAAAATGTTTAGGTTGCCTGAAAACAAATCCCGGTGAGCAACCCTAATAGGGTCTCATATCCATCAAACCTGATCTTACGGCACCAGACTTGTTTTGGCATTAAGATGACAAAATTACAAAAAAAATACGGTATTTTCCGATGACAACTGTCGCTTTTTACACCAGTTATAAACCTCAAGTATTTTAAAACCTAAGGTGTCTCACTGTTTGGCCGTTGTTGATCAGTTGTTTCAGTGAGTCAATGCCTACCTTAAGATGCGATTCTACATAATTTACCGTGACCAGTTTATCACTTTCCTCAGTTTTGACGCCTTCTGGGATCATGGGCTGGTCGCTGACAAGGAGCAATGCTCCTGTAGGAATTTTGTTGTAAAAGCCTACAGAAAAAATGGTGGCAGTTTCCATGTCAATGGCATATGCCCTGACTTTTTGAAGATAATTTTTGAATTCTTCGTCATGTTCCCAGACCCTTCTGTTGGTCGTGTATACGGTCCCAGTCCAGTAGTCCAGCTCATGTTCACGGATGGTGGTTGAGATCGCTTTTTGCAGGGCGAATGCTGGCATGGCGGGTACTTCTGCTGGGAAGTAGTCGTTTGAGGTTCCTTCACCTCTTATGGCGGCGATGGGGAGTATCAAGTCGCCTAATTTGTTTCTTTTTTTAAGCCCTCCACATTTCCCAAGAAACAAAACGGCTTTGGGATCGATGGCGGTAAGCAGGTCCATGATAGTAGCTGCAGACGGGCTTCCCATGCCGAAGTTGATGATGGTGATGCCATCAAACGTAGCACATTGCATGGGTTTATCTTGGCCAACAACGGTTACATTGTTCCAAGTTGCGAAAAGTTGAACATATTTGCTGAAGTTGGTCAGGAGGATATATTGTCCAAATTGTTCAATGGCCATCCCTGTATACCTGGGGAGCCAGTTCTTGACGATATCTTCCTTGTTGTTCATATTTCAACTTGTTCTGCTTCGAAATTACTGATTACTTTGCATGCATGATCAAGCTGAAGTTTCCTGAACCTGATTTCAAAATCCGTGAGCAGGAGGGGCAACCAGAAATTTTTGATGGAATTCGTCAGAAATGGGTTTCCCTTCAGCCAGAAGAATGGGTGAGACAGAATTTCATCAGTTGGATGACCAAAGCTGCAGGAATTCCTACTCATTCGATCGCTGTTGAAAAAGGTTTGCGCCTTGGAAATATGATGAAACGCTTTGATTTACTGGTCTTTGACTCTAACACCCAGCCTTGGATGATGGTTGAATGCAAGGCTGCAGATGTTCCTCTGAAAGCGCCGGTCTTGATGCAAATTCTCGCCTACAATCTTGCGATTCCGGTGCAGTATCTTGTCGTCACCAATGGTATTGAATGCCATGTGGCAGACAAAAAAAAAGAGATACCTGAATGGATCTCTTTTTTTCCTGAATATGCGTAATATCATTTTATGGGAAAATGCCCAGCTCCAAATAGCTTGTTCCTACTTTGTTGATGGCTACTACGAAAGAGGCTGTTCTCATGTCTCGGATGGTGGGATTTTGTTTCCAGCAATCCAGAATTTCATTGGTAGCCTTTATCATGGTATCTTCCAATCCACTCCTGACCAGGTCAATCTCATCTGGTCCGTGAACAATCAATTTTTTTTGTTCTTCACTGATTTTATTCCCGGTCATTTCTTCCAACTGGGATACAATATTGGCATTTTGGTTTTCCATGAATCTTCTTTCGAGACGGCCATAAGAAACATGGCTTAGGTTTTTCAGCCATTCAAAATAAGAAACAGTAACACCACCTGCATTCAAATACATGTCAGGCACCACAAGGATTCCTTTGCTGATCAGGATTTCATCTGCCTCCGGTGTCAATGGCCCGTTTGCGGCCTCTCCGACAATCTTGGCCTGAACCCGATCAGCGTTTTCAGCATTGATTACATTCTCGAGTGCTGCAGGAATCAGGATGTCGCATGGGGCTTCCAACGCATCTGTGTTCTTGTTTAGGTTGGTTGCACCAGGGAAATTCAAGATTGATCCGGTTTTTTTCCTGTGTTGGAATACGGCCTCAACATCAAGTCCATTTTCATTGTAGATAGATCCCTCATACTCAGCCAAGCCAACAACCAAGGCGCCACCTTCCTGAAAAAATTTCGCTGAATGGTAACCAACATTTCCGAGTCCTTGCACAATTATTTTTTTGCCTTCAAGTCCTGTTTCCAAACCAAGCTTGGCCATGACCTCGACATTGTTGCAGACTTCCCTTATACCAAAAAAAACACCAAGGCCAGTTGCCTCTCTTCTTCCCCTTACTCCGCCCTGTGTAACAGGCTTTCCTGTGACACAACCCAATGCTTCGACTTCTCCTGGGTGCATCGCCATGTAGGTGTCAAGGATCCATGACATTTCCCTTTCTCCTGTTCCATAATCAGGAGCGGGTACATCTTCACCTGGGCCAATGAATTTTTTCTTGATCAATTCGCTGGTATACCTTCTGGTGATGCGCTCAAGGTCATAGGCGCTGTATTTTTTAGGATCGATGGTGATACCGCCTTTGGCTCCACCGAATGGAACGTTCACAATCGCACATTTGTAGGTCATGAGTGCAGACAGTGCCATCACTTCATCCAGGTTCACCATCTCACTGAATCTGATACCTCCCTTGCAGGGAAGTTTATGGTGAGAGTGCTGCACCCTGTATGCTTTGATTACTTCTACCTTGTCACCGATTTTTACCGGGAAATGCATGCGAAGTACACTGTTGCATTGTTTGATTTGTTCAAGTATGCCTTGGTCAAATTGGGTGTATTGTGCTGCTTTGTCAAAACTTTTACAAACGGCATCAAAAAAACTGTATTCAGGGTTCATGGCATTTTTTTTCGGTGATTTAAAAACAAGTAGACTCAGTGAAAGTTTATGACTCCTTTTCGAGTTTAGAAATTTTTCTGTCCAGGCGAATCAGGTAGGCAATCAGTCCAAACAGGATAGTGAGCACCACAGCTACCACCACATAAATTTTTCCGTTGGATCTCATCAGAGATGCCATCGAATCATTGGTATTCGCACCTTGTGCCTTGGCACCAAAGGTTGCCATGCTTACAATCAAAGCAATCAATTTATTTTTCATTCGAAAACCATTTTTGTTCCAGTAAAACTTTATGTCTGATTTTTAGTGTGGCTATCCAAGCACCCAACAGGGTCCACCCGATTACTGCTGGATAGAAGACCATTCTCATCCTTGCGTCAATATCGTTGAAGTTCAGCGCGGGATTGCCTTCCTGACCTGGATGCAAGCTGGGAAGCAACCTTGGTATGATCCAAATGGATGGGAAAAGCATGGCGTAGGCAAAAATATTGTAAACGGCACTTACCCTTGCTCTTT